>NZ_JBYCLC010000191.1:0-33502 GCF_057473685.1 Mycobacterium sp. TH-M116
CGAAGGGCCCGGCTGCAAAGGTGTCCGGACGGCCGCCGCGGGACCTGTGACGGGGGAGGCGCTGTTGAGTCAAATCGTCGATACCGAACCTGCGGCGCAATCACCGCAACCCGCAAACCCAGTCGACCGCCTTCGTGGCTTCCGCAGTGCCTTTGCTGCGTTGGCCAAGCCGGGACGGGCCTCCCTGCGACGCGGCGATCGCAGTTTGCAGACCATCGGCCGCTTTTTCGAGCTGGCCGGGCAGTCCCTGCTGTATCTGATCGTCGACCTGGTCCGGCTGCGTCATCCGTGGCGAGACACCCTCAGCCAGGCGTCATTCGTCGTGGGCGTGACCGCGGTACCGGCAATGCTGATCTCGATCCCGTTCGGCGTCATCATCGCGGTGCAGGTGGGCAACCTCATCCAGCAGGTGGGCGCGACATCGATCTCCGGCGCGGTGGGCGGCCTCGGCGTGATCGGACAGGCGGCGCCGATCATAGCGGCACTGCTGCTCGGCGGCGCGGCCAGCTCGGCGATGACCACCGATCTCGGTTCTCGCAGCATCCGCGACGAGGTCGACGCGCTTCGCGTGATGGGCATTGATCCGGTGCAACGGCTCGTCACCCCCCGGCTGGCGGCGATCCTCCTGTTGGCGCCGTTGCTGTGCATGTTTCTCATCTTCATGGGTCTGTCGGCGGGCTACTTTGTCAACGTGGCCTACCAGGGTGGCACCCCCGGCAGCTACATCGCCTCGTTCGGGGCGTATGCAACGGTTGGTGACGTCGTCGTGGCGCTGCTCAAGACCTGGATCTTCGGCATGATCGTGATCCTGATTGCCTGCCAACGCGGGTTGGAGACCAAAAAGGGCGGCCCGCGAGAGGTGGCCGACGCGGTCAACGCGGCAGTCGTTCTCGGCGTGGTCACGGTCTTCATGCTCAACCTGGTGATCACCGTGCTTGTCAGCATGTTCATGCCGACGAAGGTGGGCTGATGGCTACCCCCTCCCGGTATTCACCTCTGGGGCTGGGCACGCCGCTGCGGGGCGTGAGGTCAGCCGCCTACGCGGGTGCCTCGCTATTCGAACGCCTCGGACACCAGGCCACCTTCCTTGCTCAAGTGGTGGCCGCGATTCCGAAAACCGCCACCCGCTACCGGAGACAGACCGGGGTGATTTTGGTCGACATGCTCTGGGGCAATGGCTCGGTCGTCGTCGGTGGCGGCACCATCGGCGTGCTGGTGTTCATGGGGATCGCGATCGGTGGCACAGTCGGGGTGGTCGGGTACGCCACGCTGGACATGGTGGGCATGGGGCCGCTCACCGGGTTCATTTCGGCCTACGCGAACACCCGGGAGATGGCTCCGATGATCGCGGCCATCGGCTTCGGGGCGCAGGCCGCCACCCGGATGACTGCCGAAATCGGCGCCATGGGAATCGCCGACGAAATCGACGCGCTGGAGGTCCAGGGCATCCCGTCCATCCCGTACGTGGTGACCACCCGGGTCCTCGCCGGCCTGATCGTCATCGTTCCGTTGTATCTGTTCACCCTGGCCCTGAGCTACGGGGCCTGCGCGTTGGTGGTCAGCCTGCATCAGGCGTCCGGCACCTACTCGCACTACTTCGACACCTTCATCCAGCCTTCGGACGTGGTGTTCTCGGCGATCAAGGCGGTCGTTTTCGTCATCTTCATCATCGCCATCCACTGCTATGAGGGTTATTACGCCAGCGGTGGCGCGGAGGGCGTCGGCAGGGCCTCCGGCCGCGCGATCCGCGCCAGCCTGATCACCGTCGTCATCTCAGACATGTTCCTCACACTGCTGTTCTGGGGCAACAATGCCGGCCTGAAGCTGTCGGGGTAGGTAGATGTTTGTGCTGAAAGGTCGTAAGAGAAAGTCACGGGTGCCCAGTGCGAACACGCTGCGCCTGCGTGGGCTGATTGTCGCCGCGGTTCTGGCCCTGTCGGGCACGCTGATGTACCGGGCCGCCACCGGCGCGTACGACGACACGTTCACGCTGACCGTGATCGCCAATACCATCGGTGAGGGCTTGGCGCCCGGTGCAGAAGTCAAGTTCCACGGCATGGCCATCGGGTCGGTGAAGAAGCTGGAATCCATCGGATACAACCAGCAGCGAATGACGGTGCTGCTCGAACCGCAGCAGGCCAAGGCACTGACCGCGGACACTGTTGCCCGGTTCACGTCGTCAAACCTGTTCGGCACCACCGAGGTTGAACTTGTCAGCGCCGGCAAGGGCCCCCCACTGCGCCCGGGTCAGACGTTGGTGGTGCGCACGGACTCGCAGGCGGCGTCGATCACCGAATTGCTGCACGAGGGACAGCGGCTGGCCCGCATCTTGGATACGCCCGAACTCAACCACGTCATCGACGTGCTGCGCCGGCACACCGATCTTTTCGAACCGGCGGTCAAGGCCGTACTGGATGTCACCAAAAACCTGGCCGACTCGCAGGCGCTCGTCATCTCACAATCGCTTTCGGTTTTCACGCCACTGTTGAACGGTGTCAGTCGGGTCGTTCCGGTGATTGATCAGACCCCGGATCTGATTGACGCGATGAACTTCCTGCTTTCGCCGGGTGGCCCCGACCGCACCAACCTGGTGATGAGCCAGACCGGGCAACTCTTGGGAGACGTCGGGCAGATCCTGGTGCGTAACAACCCGTGGCTCACCCACTTGGCCGGCGCCATCATGAACGTCGCGATTCCGGGCGCGTACGCGGCGGGCAGTCTGGCACCGGACTACGACAGGCTGTCCAGCCTGATCGACCGAACCAGCACGGCGTTCCCCGTTGTCGACGGTCAGGTCCGGCTGCGCACCGAAGTCCTGTTGAATCCCGTTCCGGGAACATCACACGCAGGCGGTGACGGATGAGAAGAGTCTCAAGCTCGGTGTTTTGGCTGGCGTTGTTCGCGGTGGCCGCCACAATGGCCGCGATCCTGCTGCTCACCGCGTTGCGCAATCCGGTCAGCGGGCCCGTCACGCACTACTCGGCGACCTTCACCGACGTGTCGGGGCTGGACGCCGGCAACGACGTCCGCATTGCCGGAGTACAGGTGGGCAAAGTCGAGGGAATCCGACTGGATGGCCATACGGCGAAGGTCGACTTCACCACGCTGAACAACCAGCCGGTATATCGGAACACCGTTGTTGCCGTGCGCTTTCAGAGCCTGCTGGGCCAGCGTTATCTAGAGCTGGTCCAACCGGACGCCGGGGGCGAGCGGTTGGCGCCGGGGACTGACATTCCGATCGGGCAGACCATTCCGTCGTTCGATATCACCAAGCTGTTCAACGGATTCAAACCGGTCTTCGACTCACTCGACGCCGCTCAGGTCAACCAGTTGGGGGAGAACCTGTTGCGGTTGATTCAAGGCGACGGCTCGGGACTTGGTCCGGTGCTGCACGATCTCGACACCATCACCAAGTATGCCGTCAACCGACAAGCCGCCATCACCATGCTTGTTCGCAATCTCAGCGAGATATCGGTAGACATGGGCGGTAAGTCCCAGCAGCTGTTCCGTCTGATCGACTCGCTCAACGGATTGCTGGCGTCGTTCACGGCCAAGGCGGAGGACTTTCGCGCTTCGATTGACCTGGAATTGCCTTTGATGCGCAGCCTGGTGCACACACTGCAATACGCCGAAGGGATTTTCGACGGATCAACCGTGCCGCTCTACGAGGTGCTGACCCGGACGTTTCCCCAGACGCCGACCGTCGTCGCCGGTCTTTCGCTGGTGCCGTCGCTGGTCCAGGGGCTGCGTGACACGCTCGTCGATGATCGGCGCGCTGCCCCGACCTTTGCCTGCTCGCACGGCGAAGTCCACCTGCCCGGTATCGGTGCGGTGTCGTTCGCGCAACAGGATCTGGTGGTGTGCAACTGATGCCCAACCGACCTGAGAGTACGTTCTTCAGCCGCATCGGGCGAACCCCTGCCCGCGCGCTCGACGACCGCGCCGCGGCGGCACGTAGTCGCCGAAATGGCCTGATCGGCATCGTCGTCATCGCGCTGGCCGTGCTCGTCAGCGCGGCAGCTTACATCAACCCGCTCGATGAGCACAGCTATACCGCACATGCCGGAACTTCCGGCGGCCTCCGCGGTGGCGACGAAATCCGGATCGCCGGTGTCGGCGTGGGCAAAGTCACCGGCGTGCGCCTGGACCGCAATATCGTCGAGATCACCTTCGAGGTCAAGCGATCGGTGCCCGTCGGTTCGGACTCCACGCTCGACATCAGGCTGCTGACCCCTGTCGGCGGCCACTACATCGCCCTCCATCCTGAGGGGGCGCAACCATTGGGCCACAACGTGATCCCGCCGTCGCACGTGAAGGCGCCGTTTGAGACCACTGACCTGCTCCAGGCGGTGACGCCACTGGTGAGGGATGTCAACGGCCAGGTCCTGCACGACACCTTCACACAGGTCGCCGGCGCCTTGGACAAATATCCCGATGCAGTGCGCGACACCCTGAAGTCCGCCACCGAGCTGACAAGGTATCTGTCCACGATGAACAACGACTTGCATCGTGGGCTGGGATTCGTCAACGATGCCGTGGGCGCCCTCGCCGGTGAGCGCCGGCAACTCATCGGCTTGATCGACCAGCTCGCCTTGGTCGGGACGCGCTACACCACGAAGTCCGTCGATATCATCGAGTTCTTCACATTGCTCAAAGAGCTCACCCGCATCGTGGACCGCATCATGGTTTTCTACGGTCGCGAGGTAGCGCCCAGCGTCAACGGTATCGACGACATCTTCGACACGTTGTTCACCCACCCCGACCGTATCGGCCAAGCCGCCAACGGCGTCGGCCAGATCCTCAACATCGTCGTTCCGATGCTGAGCGGAAACGGTGTCGTCGTGGACGAGAGTCGCCGGGTGACACCCGGGCAGGACCTCTGCCTGCCCAACATGGCGAGGCAGTGTTGAGATGAAGCAGTGTTGACATGAAGAACAAGCGCATCGTCATCGCCGCGATCGTGATCGCGGTCATCGCCGCCGCCAGCGTGATCGGCTTCACGTTCGTGCTGCCCGACGGCAACGATCGTCGGGCACTGTGTGCCGAATTCACCGATGCCACGGGGCTCTATCCCGGTAACAAAGTGCAGTTACTCGGCGTCGAGGTCGGCTCGGTGACCGCGATCACCAACGAGCCAGATCACGTTCAGGTCGACTTCACCGTTTCCAAGGACATCGATCTGCCGGCCGACGTCGGCGCGGTCACCTACTCGCAGTCGATCGTCACCGACCGACACATCGAACTCACCAAGGCCTACACAAGCGGCCCCAAATTCACCGGCCCGCAATGCATCACGCTGAAATCCACCAAGACTCCACTCGGGGCCAGCGAAACCTTCACCGCGGCAAACAAACTCATCGACGCCCTGGTGGGGTCCGACGGAAAGGATCCGGCGCATTCGTCGGGCGCAATCGCAATCAATGACACCCTCGGAGCGCTCAGTCGCGCGCTGGAGGGCACCGGGCCGCAGCTCAACCAGACGCTGCGCGACCTCGTTGCCATCATCGGCGACCCCCACCAGATGGACTCGGGCGCCAGGGAACTCATTCACAACGGCGAACTGCTCACCTCGACGCTGGTGGCGCACTGGGACAGCGTGGCCGCGGTGCTCGGGTCACTGCCCACAACACTCACCATGATCGAAGGGTTGGCGGACGGCTTCGGGATGTCGCTGCACTATCTCGCGCACGCCCTGCCGATCCTGGTCGACGCCCTGAACAGGTTCGCGCCCCGGGTCTACAACAACATCACCGACAAACTGGTGCCCTGGGTCAGGGACATCCTCAACGTCTACACCCCGACCATCATCGGTGCCGTCAACGCGCTGCCACCGGTGATGGACTGGGTTGCGATGCAATACCAGCCGTCCTGGGGCACCAACGATGTCACGTATATTCCGCCAAGCGGCGGTGTTTCGCCCTCGGGGCACGATGACATCTGCTCGGTGCTGCGGAAGCGGAACACCCCCGGCACCGACGCGGCCTGTGCGCCGGGTACCAACTCGGATCAGGCCACGTTGGGGCTCACCGATCTCATCATGGGGGACGCGTTGCGATGATCCGACGTACGGTGCGCGCGCGCGGCACGCTGCCGGGCACACTGCTGATCGCCGTCGTGGTCGCCCTGACGGCGGCATGCTCATTGGACCCGAGCAGGCTGCCGGTACCAGGTTCGTTTGTCGCGGGCCAAACGTACCGGGTGAAAATAGAGTTCTCCAGCGTGTTGAACCTGCCGGCCAGGGCGAAAGTGGACTTCGGCGGGGTACGCGTCGGTGTCCTGGACCGAGTGCAGCTGGTCGGAAACACAGCGGTCGCCCACGTCGACATCTCGAAGAGCATCACGCTGCCGCAGAACACCCGCGCCGAACTCCGCCAGGCGACCGTCTTGGGCGACATCTACATCGCTCTGATGCCACCGGACAATCCCGCACCGGCATCCCTGCACAACGGCGATGTCATTCCGCTGAAGAACACCGTCCCGGCCGACAACGTCGAAGACATATTGCGAGGCGTCTCGAACCTGGTCACCGGCGGCACATTGAACACCCTGCAGGACACGGTGGTCAGCTTCAACAAAGCCTTTCCGAAGGACCCGGGCGAGCAAGACCGGATCCGGCGCAAGCTGGCGTCGGTGCTGCACGACCTGGCGGTGAACCAGGAAGCGGTCGATGAGATTCTTGCCAGCACCCAGAGTGTGACCCGGACGCTGATCCACGACACCCCCGTCCTGGACCGGCTGATGGCCGACGGTCCGGCGCGGCTCGATGCGATGTCCGCAGTGCTACCGAACGTCATTCAGCTTCTGGTGTATCTGCAGGATCTGGGACGAGGCGGCGACGACTTGCTGGTGCCCATCACCCCAGACCTGATCCACATGCTCTCCTACCTGACCCCGTTCGTCGGTTCGGTCGGGAGCGCTGACACCACGGTGCAAGCCAATGCCGACAAACTGGATGCGCTGATCCGCGACAAGCTCATTCCGTTTTTCGGCAATGGCGGGCCGAAATTCAGCGTTTCCCAGGTTCATCAGCAACAGGTCAACGCGGGCGCAGATCCCGCGCACAGAGCTGACGGAGTTGTTTCGGCGATGCGAACGATGGGGATGCTGCCGTGAAGTTGAACGCAACAACGACCCTGGTGATCCTGGCGATCATGACGGTGCTGGGTGTGGGGTATTTGTCCTTCGGAGTGCTCAAGCTCAAGCCGACCGAACAACAAACCCGGGTCACCCTGCTGTTGGACAAGTCGGGCGGACTGTTGCCCACATCGCAGGTGACAATGCGCGGCATTCAGGTAGGCAAGGTGACCGGAGTCCATACCACGCCAACTGGACTGCGGGTGTCGATCGAGCTCGATCGCGGGCATCCGGTTCCCGTTGACAGCGCGATCAGCGTACAGAACCTCTCCCTGGTGGGCGAACAGTACATCGACTTCAAGCCGAAACTCATTGCACCGCCGTACTTCAGCGATGGCGCGGTGATACCTGCCGGACGGGTTGCCCCCTCGGTTACGGTGAGCGATTTGCTGGCGAAAGCCAACGCCTTGCTCACAGTGATCAATCCGACTGACGTCCAAGGAGTCGTCACCGCCGTGTCCGAGACGTTCGCCGGTAACGACGCGACGCTGGACTCACTGGCCACCACGGCGGGTTTGGTGTCGCGAATGGAGTTGGAGAACCGGCGGCTGGTCGCGACGCTGTTCAGCAATGTCGCGACGCTCAGCGACGACCTCGGCGCCGTACACGCCGGCGCGCGCCTCAACGAAGCCGCTCCATTGGCGCCGGGCGCACTGACGGCGTTGACCATGCTGATTCGCAACCTCGATGAATATTCGCGCGCCGCGGACGGAACTTTCGCGCCCGGCGCCGCGGTACCCACGCTGGTCTCCAACGTCAACGACTACCTCGACGTTCTGTCCGGCCCGCTGAGCACGTTCGCGACAGTGTTGGAGCCGGCGACCGCACCGCTGCGCCAATACAGGATCGACGCGGGGCACTGGATCAACTTCTGGCAGTCGACCTTCAACGATGCCGGCGGAGTTCGGGTGCGGGTGAGTGTGCCCGACAGACCATAGTGGAGGATCGACGTTGACTGGCCGCTCAATCGATGGGGACGACATGGCCGACCCAACCCAAGACGAGGACGAGGACCGCGACGTCGCAGAAGTCGACGAAGACCAGACCGAAGGCCGGGAGTATGCCGAGCAGTCTGTCTCGGACACGGTCGATCTCGTCGAGGAAGCGGGGCAGACGAAAGGCAAACCACCACCGAACGCCGAGAAAAAGGAAAAGAAAAGCAAAAAGGGCAAGAAGAAAGCCAAGAACAGAGTCACCGACGCCGGTGCGGCAGAAACCGAAGCGGCGGAAGCCGATAGGCGCGGCTTGCTGCGCGGGGGGCGCCCGGGGTGGCCGGGGCGCTGGGTCGCCGTTCTTGCCGCCGGGGTCGCCATCGCGGCCGGGGTCGTCGGGTACCTCAAGTACCGCAGCACGTCCGACGAACTGGCCGCCCTGCGGCAAGCCGACTCCGACCGTGCCGCCGCAGCGAAGCTGGCCAGGGACTATGCGATGAAATCGTTGAACTACAGCTTCCAGGACCCCGACGCTTTCTTCCGCTCGGTGGAAACCGGCGTCTCGCAGAGCCTCAAGGACAAATACGTCAACGCCACCGACATCCTCAAGGCCGTCATGGTGCAGGCGCAGGTCACGTCGACCGGTGAGGTGCTCGCGACGGACGCCGTCGCCCAGCCGGGGCAGGTTTACCAGGTGGTGGTATCGGCGGCTCAGACGACGCGCAACATGCAGAATCCGAAGCCGCGTGAGTCACTGATCCTGCTCCAGGTCACGGTCAACAAGGTCGCCGACGGCTGGCAGGTGTCCGATATCGGGCCGAAGACAGGCAGCCGCCCGGCGGGGCCGGATCAACCCACCCCGCCCGTGCCCGGTGCGCCGCCCGCGGCACCAGAGCCGGCCCCGACGCCGGGGCGGTAGGCCTGATCGATGCGCGCCGGCGTCTGATCGCGCAAGCGCTTCACAGCCACGTGTCCTCGGTCGTGGTGGTGAGAAAGGCTTCCAGGTCGTCACGCCATTGGGCCGGAGTCGTCTTGTCGGGCTCGATTCCGGTGTACTCGCCGCGGTAGAACAGCAGCGGCCGCGGCGTGATCTTGGGTTCCTCCGACAGCGATCGGACGGCACCGAACACCACGAAGTGATCGCCGCCGTCGTGAACGGATGCCACCGTGCAGTCGATGTAGGCCAACGACCCCTCGATGATCGGCGAGCCGAGTTCTGAAGGCCGCCAGCCGATCCCGGCGAACTTCTCCGGCTCTTTGGAACCGAATCGGGCGGAGACGTGCTTTTGCTTCTCGGTCAGCACGTTGACGCAGAAACGGCCACTGGCCTCGATGGCCTGGAAGGATCGCGACACCCTGGTCGGGCAGAACAGCACCAGCGGCGGGTCCAGTGAGAGCGCCGCGAAGGACTGGCAGGCGAAGCCGACCGGCGCCTCGTCGTGCACCGTGGTGATGATGGTGATCCCGGTGCAGAACTGGCCCAGCACCTGCCGGAAGGCGAGTGGATCGATGAAGTCCGACACAATCAGCCCCGGGTCAGCCGCTCATCCCGACCGTGAAGTCGTGACCCCACAGGCTCACCGCGGTGCTTTCCCGGGCGACCCAGTCACGTTCGTCGACTTGCCTTCCCTCACAACCGAACTCGACGTCGAATCCACCGGGAGTCTTCATGTAGAAAGACAGCATGAGATCGTTGACGTGGCGGCCCAGAGTTGCCGACATGGGCGCCTTGCGGCGCAGGGCCCGGTCCAGGCACAGGCCCACATCGTCGGCGTTCTCCACCTCCATCATCAGGTGCACGATGCCACTCGGCGTCGGCAATGGCAGGAAGGCCAGGCTGTGGTGGCGCGAGTTGCAGCCGAAGAAGCGCAGCCAGGCGGGCGCTCCGTCGGCGGGCCGGCCCACCAGCTGGGGCGGCATCCGCATCGAGTCGCGCAAGGTGAACCCGAGCACGTCGCGGTAGAAGTGCAAGGCCTCGGCGTCGTCGCGGGTGGACAACACCACATGCCCCAGCCCCTGCTCCCCGGTGACGAACCGGTGGCCGTACGGGCTGACCACGCGGCGATGCTCGCAAGCAACGCCGTGGAACACCTCCAGGCAGTTGCCGGACGGGTCGGAAAACCGGATCATCTCGGCCACCCGGCGGTCCGCCAGCTCGGCAGCGGTGGCTTCCTTGTAGGGCACCCCCTCCATATCGAGGCGATTGCGGATCGCCTGCAGGCCCTCGGCGTTGGCGCACTCCCACCCGGACTCCAGCAGCCGGTCCTGATCGGCGGGCACGATCACCAGCCGAGCGGGAAAATCGTCCATGCGCAGATACAGCGCCCCCTCTCCTGCACCACTGCCCTCGACCATGCCGAGGATTTTGAGGCCGTACTCGCGCCAGGACGCCATGTCGGTGGCCCCGATGCGCAGATAGCCCAGCGACCGGATGCTCATCACACGCCTCCCAGGAAATCAGCGGCCGGCTTGTTGAACGCGTCGAACTTCTCCCGTGCCGGTCATGGGCTAGACCATGGTATCGCCGGGAGGTAAGCCGAACTCGTTGTTGCCGAAGATCACGTACGCCCGCTCGGGGTCGTTGGCGGCGTGCACGCGGCCGGCGTGCGCGTCGCGCCAGAACCGTTGGATCGGAGCGTCATTGGCCAGTGCCGTCGCACCGGAAGCCTCGAACAGCCGGTCGATGGAGGCGATCGAACGGCCCGTGGCGCGGACCTGGTCGCGGCGGGCGCGGGCGCGCAGCTCGAACGGGATCTCCCTGCCCGCTGCCAACAGCGCGTACTCGTCGCCGACATTGCCGATCAGCTGGCGCCAGGCGGCGTCGATGTCGCTGGCCGCCTCGGCGATGCGGACTTTCGCGAACGGGTCGTCCTTGGCCTTCTCCCCGGCGAACGCCGCACGCACCCGCTTGCCCTGGTGCTCCACGTGCGCGTCGTAGGCGCCGTAGGCCATCCCCACGATGGGCGCTGAAATGGTGGTGGGATGCATTGTGCCCCAGGGCATCTTGTATACCGCGGCGGTGTTGGACCGGTATCCGCCCGCCGTGCCGTCGTTCATCGCCCGGTAGGACAGAAACCGGTGCCGCGGGACGAAGACGTCCTTGACCACGACAGTGTTGCTCCCGGTGCCGCGCAACCCGACGACATGCCACACGTCATCGATGTGGTAGTCGCTGATCGGGATCAAAAAGCTGCCGAAGTCCACCGGCCGGCCGTCCTTGATCACCGGGCCGCCCAAAAAGGCCCACGTCGCATGGTCACAGCCCGAGGACCAATTCCACGAGCCGTTGACCAGATATCCGCCGTCGGCCACCACTCCGGCGCCCATCGGGGCGTAGGACGACGAGACCCGTACGCCGGGATCCTCGCCCCACACGTCTTCCTGGGCCTGCTGGTCGAACAACGCGAGATGCCAGTTGTGCACGCCGATGATCGATGCCACCCAACCGGTGGAACCGCACGCGCTCGCCAACCGGCGGACCGCCTCGTAGAACATCGTGGGGTCGCACTGCAACCCGCCCCACTGCTCGGGCTGCAACAGGCTGAAGAAACCGACGTCCTGAAGCTCCTGCACGGTCTCGGCGGGCAGTCGCCGCAAGTCCTCCGTCGCCTGCGCACGCTCCCGAATCCGCGGGAGCAGATCGTCGATGCCGGCCACAACCGACTGCGCATCACGCTGTTGAATGGACGTCACTTGGGGTGCCTCCTGAGCCAAACTTACGCAGTGGACCTACCCCAGAGATTAGAACACGTTCCGATTCGTGTCGAGCACGGTATTCCTGCGGCTGGTAGCGATACGAATCGACTTTTCTATAACATGTTCTAGTTGCGACGAGACGGAGGAGGGGTCGTGCCCGAGACCAATCTCGACGAGCCACTCGGTGACCATGTCCTCGAGCTGCAGATCGCCGAGGTCGTCGAGGAGACCGGCGATGCGCGGTCACTGGTGTTCACGACGCCGGAGGGCTCGAGCATCCCGCCGGAGCGGCTGAGCTATGCGCCCGGCCAGTTCCTGACGCTGCGCGTCCCCAGTGACCGCACCGGCTCCGTGGCCCGCTGCTACTCGTTGTGCAGCTCGCCGTTCACCGACGACGCGCTGGTGGTCACCGTCAAACGGACCGCAGACGGATATGCGTCCAACTGGCTGTGCGACCACGCCCACACAGGCATGCGGATTCATGCCCTGGCGCCGTCGGGCAATTTCGTTCCCAGGACACTTGACGACGACTTCCTGCTGCTGGCCGCCGGCAGCGGCATCACGCCGATCATGTCCATCTGCAAGTCTGCCCTCGCCGAGGGCAGCGGGCAGGTCGCGCTGGTCTACGCCAACCGCGACGACCGCTCGGTGATCTTCGCCCAGGCGCTACGCGAGCTGGCCGGCAAGTATCCCGACCGCCTCACGGTGGTGCACTGGCTCGAAACGCTGCAGGGGATGCCCGGCGCGCCTGCGCTGGCCAGGATTGCCGCCCCCTTCACCGACCGGCCCGCGTTCATCTGCGGACCGGGCCCGTTCATGGACGCGGCTCGTGCGGCCCTCGACGCGCTGCACGTGCCCGCGCGGCAGATCCACATCGAGGTGTTCAGATCGCTGGACTCCGACCCGTTCGCCGCGGTCACGCTCGACACCGGTGAGGGCCCCGACGACGGGGGGCCGCCGGCCACCGCCGTGGTCGAACTCGACGGCCGAACACACACCGTGTCGTGGCCGCGCAACGCCAAGCTGCTCGACGTGTTGCTCGCCGCGGGACTGGACGCACCGTTCTCCTGCCGGGAGGGCCACTGCGGGGCGTGCGCCTGCACCCTGCGCGCCGGCAAGGTCGACATGGAGGTCAACGACGTCCTCGAGCAGCAGGATCTCGACGAGGGACTCATCCTGGCCTGCCAGTCCCGCCCGGGATCCGATTCGGTGGAAGTCACCTACGACGAATAGTCGCAGAGCTACATTGACCCTGGAATCAGCAACCCGGGAAGGACACACATGAAGCGGCTGGTGGTGCCGGTTGTGCTGGTTGTGGTGGTGGCGACGGGATCCGCGGTCGTCGGAGCCGCGCTCACGTTCGCCCCGTTCGCCAACGCGGCGAGCAACACCGCCACCACCCTGTTCCCCCTGGACGGCCCCGACCAGCTCGAGACCCACACCTTCCTCAACTGCGTCAAGTCCGACGGGCACTGCGACTTCACCGCCGGTGCCGACGTGCTCACGCCCGACGGCGTCACCGGCTTCCCGCCCGGCCTGTGGGCCCGCCAGACCACCGAGATCCGGTCCCCGAACCGGATGGCCTACCTCGACGCCCACGCCAACGGCCCGAACGAGCGGGTCATGAAAGCGATGGGCACCGACGAGATCACCGACGTCTATTCCGGTGAGGGACCGCCGGACAAGTACCAGACGACCGGTCGCATCGACTCCACCGACTGGTCGACCGGCCAACCCAGGACCGACGTCCACGTCATCGTCTGCACCCACATGCAGGTCGTCTACCCCGGAGTCAACATCACCTCGCCCAGCACCTGCGCGCAGACGACCTTCTCCTGAGTGCGACGGGATCGCGACGCTAGCGCGGCAGGCCCAGAAGCCGCTCGGCGGCGACGGTGAGCAGGATCTGCTCGGTCCCGCCGGCGATGGTCAGGCAGCGGGTGTTGAGAAAGTCGAACACCGCCTGGTTGTGGACCAGTCCGCCGCCCTCGCTGACGTCCATCATGTAGTCGGCCAGCGCCTGCCGATAGCGCACCCCGATCAGCTTGCGCACGCTGGACTGGGCCCCGGGGTCCTGTCCGCCCACGGCGAGCTGGGCGATTCGCTGGTCCAGCAGCGAACCCGTCTGGGCGAGGACGAGGAGACGCGCCAGCCGGTCCTGCTGCGCCGCGTCGAGATCGAGCTCGGCCAGCACCTCGAGGAGCTCTTCCATCGGATTGCCCAGTGCGGTCCCGGCGGCCATGGCGACTCGCTCGTTGGCCAGCGTGGTCCGGGCCAGCCGCCAACCGTCGTTGACGGCGCCGACCACGAGCTCGTCGGGCACGAACACGTCGTCCAGGAAAACCTCGTTGAACAGCGAGTCGCCGGTGATCTCGCGCAGCGGCCGGATCTCGATACCCGGAGATTTCATGTCCACCAGGAAGTAGGTGATGCCCTTGTGTTTCGGGGCGTCCGGATCGGTACGCGCCAGGCACACGCCCCAGTGCGCCTTGTGCGCCGCCGACGTCCACACCTTCTGCCCGGTCAGCAGCCAGCCGCCATCGGTCCGCACCGCCTTGGTGCGCAGCGAAGCCAAGTCCGATCCGGCACCCGGCTCGGAGAACAGTTGGCACCAGAGGACGTCGCCGCGGGTGGTGGCCGGCACGAAGCGTTCGATCTGCCCCCGCGTGCCGTGCTCGAGGATCGTCGGCGCCGCCCACCACCCGATCACCAGGTCTGGTCGGACGACGCCGGCCGCCGCCATCTCCTGGTCGATCAGCAGCTGTTCGGCCGGGGTTGCACCGCGCCCGTAGGGCGCCGGCCAGTGCGGTGCCTGTAAGCCCGCCTCCGCCAACGCCACCTGGCGCCGGTCGGAGGGCAGTGCGGCAACCTCGGCGACGGCCGCGGCGATCTGCGGTCGCAGAACCTCGACATCGGCGAGGTCGATACCCAGCCGGCGTCGCACACCGTCCTGGGTCAGTTCGGTGATGCGGCGCAGCCAGTGTTCGGCACCGCTGTGCGGTCCGCCCAGCAACCGTGCGGTGCTGTGGGCCCGGCGCAGATACAGGTGCGCGTCGTGTTCCCAGGTGCAGCCGATGCCCCCCAGCACCTGGATGCAGTCCCTGACGTTCGCCGTGGCGGCGGCGATGCCCGCGCTCGCCGCGACGGCTGCCGCGATCGAGAACTGAGCCTGATCGGGGTCCGCGGCGGCGCACGCGGCGTCGGCGGCGGCCACCTCGGCCTGCTCGGCGCGGCACAGCATCTCCGCGCACAGGTGCTTGACGGCCTGGAAGCTGCCGATCGGCTTGCCGAATTGCTCGCGCACCTTGGCGTAGGCGACCGCGGTGTCCAGCGACCAGCGGGTTACACCGGCCAGCTCGGAGGCCAGGACCGTCGCGGCCAGTTCGCGGACGCGACCCTGCGGCACCTCGAGCACGGTGAACGGCACCGACGTCAGCTCGACCCTGGCCAGCGGCCGGGAGAAGTCGGTGGCCCGCAACGGCTCGAGCCGCACGCCGCCAGCGCCGGTGTCGATCAGCAGCCACCTGTCCCCCGCCGGGAGCAGCAGCACGCCGCCCGGAGCGGCGCCGAGCGCCCAGGGCAGCGTGCCCGACACGCGCCCGCCGTCAAACCGCACGTCGCCGTGCAGCGCCAGCCCCGCGAAACGTTCACCGCACGTCAGCGCGGCAAGCATGTCGGGGTCCGTGACGACCAGCGTGGCCAGCGCGGTGGTCGCGACCGGCCCGGGCACCAGAGCCTTGGCCGCTTCCTCGACCATCGCGCACAGGTCTTCGATGCACCCGCCCGCTCCCCCGTATTCCTCGGCGACGGCCACGCCGAAGATGCCCAGGTCGGCGAGACCCGCGAACACCGGGCGCCAGGCGTCGGCGCTACCCTGCTCGACGGCACGGATGGCCGCGGTGCTGCCCGCACCCGACCCGGCGTTGCGGACCCAGTCGCGCACCAGCGCGCGCGCCGCGAACTTCTCGTCGGTGACGGTCGGTGCCACGGGTGAGCCCTCCGTGTCGTGTTTCGGCCTGAAGAATCCGGTCGCGACCGGACTAGAACGTGTTCTAATAGTGCCAGCGATCGACCGTCAAGTAAAACTGCGTCACAGCAGTACATCTGGTCGTCCCGGCGGTATGGAGGTGGGAAATTCACACTCAGCGTGCGTATCGTTTGCAAGCGGGCCGCCCACAAAAGGAGAAATCCCGCAGATGCCAGCCGACACGAACTCGGACCGCGTCTTCGACTCGCAGCCGCGCGAGGTCGTGAACGTGGCGGTTCTGGCCGAGTCCGAACTCGGTTCGGAGGCGCAGCGGGAACGCCGCAAGCGCATTCTCGACGCCACCATGGCCATCGCATCCAAGGGCGGCTACGAGGCGGTCCAGATGCGCGCGGTGGCGGACCGCGCCGACGTCGCGGTGGGGACGCTGTACCGATACTTCCCGTCGAAGGTGCATCTGCTGGTGTCGGCGCTGGGCCGGGAATTCAGCCGGATCGACGCCAAGACCGACCGCTCCGCAGTGGCCGGTGCTACTCCGTTCCAGCGGCTGAACTTCATGATCGGCAAGCTCAATCGAGCGATGCAGCGAAACCCGCTGCTCACCGAGGCCATGACCCGCGCCTACGTCTTCGCCGACGCGTCCGCCAGTAGCGAGGTCGACCAGGTCGAGAAGCTCATCGACTCCATGTTCGCGCGCGCAATGGCCGACGGCGAACCCACCGAGGACCAGTACCACATCGCCCGCGTCATCTCCGACGTCTGGCTGTCGAACCTGTTGGCGTGGCTCACCCGGCGCGCCTCGGCGACCGACGTCAGCAAGCGGCTCGACCTGGCGGTGCGACTGCTGATCGGCGACACCGAACAGCAGTCCTAGCCGGGCGGTCCGGCGGTCCGTCCCCGGGCCAGCTCGGTGTCCAGCAGTTCGACGACCGGCAGCCCCGACCGCGGCGGCCGCAGCAGCAGTTCGCCGGCGCGCCGGCCCTTGCGCAGGCTCGGCTGCAGCACCGTGGTCAAACCCCGGCTGATCGCCTCGGGTACCCCGTCGAACCCGGTGACGCTGATCTGGCCGGGCACGTAGATGCCTTGCGCCCGCAGGTAATCCATGGCCGACAGAGCCAGCACATCCGCGGTGCACATCAGCGCGGTGATCCGCGGATTGGCCTTGAGCGCCACCCGGGCGGCGTCGCCACCCGACTCGGGCAGGTGCTCGTAGCTTTCCACCACGGTCAGCGACTCAGGATCGAGATCCGCGTCGGTCATCGCCTCCCATACGCCGAGGATGCGTTCGCGCTGCACGTCGAAGGCCGGCGAACGCAACCGGTCGGCGTCCACCAGGCCCTGCCGGCGGTCGCGGCTCAGCCGCATGGTCAGCAACCCGATCTCGCGGTGCCCCAGCCCCACCACGTACCCGGCGAGCTCGCGCATCGCCGACCGGTCGTCGATGCCCACCCGGGACGCCCCGAAAAGGCCCTTCGGCTGATCCACGACCACCACGGGCAGGCGGCGCTGCAGCACCACCTGCAGGGTGGGGTCGTCGTCGGAGACCGAATACACCACGAAACCGTCCACCCCGGCGGCAAGCACCGCGGCGATACCCTCCTGCGGGCTGCGAGTCGGACCGACGGCCACCAGTAGCAGCCCCTGCCCCGACTCCTCGCAGGATTGCGCGACGCCGGCGACCAGGTCGCGGGCCGCCGGGTCGCCGAAGAAATACGTCAGCGGTTCGGCCATCACCAGGCCGACGGCACCGGCTTTGCGCGTGCGCAACGATCGCGCGACCGGGTCGGGTCCCGGGTAGCCCAGTCGCTTCGCCGCGTCCAGCACCCGTTCACGCAGGTCTGCGGAGAGTTGATCCGGCCGGTTGAAGGCGTTGGAGACGGTGGTGCGCGAAATCTTGAGTTCGTCCGCCACCGAGGCCAGGGTCGCGCGCCGGCGCGGGGTGGGGCTCACGTTCGGTGAGGCTACAGCGAATCGCCGGCGGCGCCCACGTGGCGGCGTACACCCCCACTTTGTAATGGAAACGGTTTTCATTAGTATTGCCAGGCGGCCGGTCGGACCGCGACGGAAGCCTGGGAGACGCGCGAGCGCCGACGGGACACACAGAGCAGGAGTCGACGTGCGGCGTCGCTGGCGGTCGGTCGTGTCGATTGCCCTCGCGGGCGCGACCACGCTCGCCGGGTGCGCGTATCCGTCACATCCGCGAGCGAACATGGTGGTCGCGTCCACCGACGTGTGGGGCAGCGTCGCGCAGGCGGTCGCGGGCCGCCATGTCGCCGTCGTCTCCATCCTCAGTGGCGCCGACACCGATCCCCACGCATACCGGTTGAGCCCCTCGGATGCCGCGGCGATCGCCGACGCCGCCGTGGTCGTGTACAACGGCGGCGGTTATGACCCCTGGGTGAACCAGGCGCTGGCCGGACATCCGCGCATCGCGGCGGTCGACGCCTACTCGTTCGCGGCATCCGCCGCCCCCGGTCGGCAGCCACCCGACGAGCACGTCTTCTACGACATGGAGGTCGCCAAGTCGGTCGCCGCGTCGGTCGCCGACCGGCTGGCGGCCATCGACCCGGGCAATGCCGCCGACTACCGTGCCAACGCCGCCGAATTCTGCCGTGCGGCCGACGCCATCGCCATTGCCGAACACGCCATCGCCAGCACCTATCCCGGCACCGCGGTGATCGCGACCGAACCGGTGGTGCACTACCTGCTGATCGCCACGGGCCTGGTGGATCGTGCTCCGGCCGCGTTCACCGCGGCCAACGAAACCGAAACCGACCCCACGCCGGCCGATATGGCGTTCGTCCTCGACCTGATCGGGCACCGCCAGGTCGCGGCGTTGCTGGTCAACCCGCAGACGTCGACTCCCGCGATCAGCAGCCTGCAACACGCCGCACAGCGCGCAGGTATCCCGGTGACCGAGGTGACCGAGACCCTCCCAGACCACACCGACTACCTGGCCTGGCAACGCAACACGGTCAACCAGTTGCTCGCCGCCCTGCGCACCAACCGGTCGACGGCGCCGTGAACCGGGGAGCGGCCCCGGCCGTCCACGACCCCACGCCCACGGTCCGCCTGACCGGTGCCCGGCTGGCATTCGGCGACCGGACGCTGTGGGACCACCTGGACCTGTCGGTGCACGCGGGCGAGTTCATCGCGGTGCTGGGCCCCAACGGCAGCGGAAAGACGTCGTTGCTCAAGGTTCTGCTCGGGCAGCTGCCGCTCAGTGGCGGTGCGGTGCTGGTGGACGGGCGGCCGGTCACCGCAGGCAGCGACAGGATCGGATATGTGCCGCAACATCGTCCGATCGACAGCGACGTGATGCTGCGCGGGCGCGACCTGGTCCGGCTCGGCGTGGACGGGCGTTGCTGGGGGCCGGCGCCACTGCGGTCCGCCGAGCGGGCCCGTCGCCGGGCGGCGGTCCAGCGCGCGCTGAGCCAGGTCAACGGCGAACATCTGGCCGACGTTCGGGTCGGCGTGCTGTCCGGCGGCGAGCTGCAGCGGCTGCGGATCGCGCAGGCCCTGGTCAGCGACCCGACACTGCTGTTGTGCGACGAACCGCTGCTGACTCTGGACCCGGCCAACGCCAAGCTGGTGGCGGCACTGATCGACCGTCGCCGCCGGGACGCCGCAACCACCGTCATCGTCGTCACCCACGAGGTCAATCCGATCCTGCCGTACGTGGATCGGGTGTTGTACCTGGTCGACGGCCGCTTCGGGATCGGCACCGTCGAGCAGGTGATGACCACCGAGACACTCTCGGCGCTGTACCGCGCCGACATCGAGGTCGTGAAAGCCAAAGGCGGCTACGTGGTGATCGGCGAGCCCGCGCCCGGCGACGGGCACCGACGATGAACCACCGCCTCACCGACATGCTGGGCCACCTGTTCTCCTTCGATGTCACCGCCCACCTGCTCAGTCACGACTTCGTCCAGCGGGCGCTGCTGGCGGCCGCCCTGCTGGGGCTGGTGGCCGGCTTGATCGGCCCGTTCATCGTCATGCGCCAGATGTCGTTCGCCGTGCACGGATCCAGCGAATTGTCGCTGACCGGCGCCGCGTTCGCGCTGCTGGTCGGCGCCCAGGTGGGCGTGGGCGCGCTGGCCGGCAGCGCTTTGGCCGCCGCACTGTTCGGCTTCCTCGGCCAGCGCGCCCGGGAACGCGATTCGGTGATCGGCGTGGTGCTGGCGTTCGGGATGGGGCTGGCGGTGCTGTTCATCTACCTCTACCCGGGACGGACCGGCACCAGTTTCGCGTTGCTGACCGGCCAGATCGTCGGCGTCGGCTACACCGGCCTGGCCATGCTGGCACTGGTGTGCCTGCTCGTCGCCCTCGTGCTGGCGGCGTGCTACCGCCCGCTGTTGTTCGCCACCGTCGATCCGGAGGTGGCGGCCGCGCGGGGTGTTCCGGTGCGCGCCCTGGGCGTGGTGTTCGCCGCACTGGTCGGCGTGGTGGCCGCCCAGGCGGTCCAGATCGTCGGGGCGCTGCTGGTGATGGCGCTGCTCATCACACCGGCGGCCGCGGCCGCCCGGGTGGTCGCCTCGCCGGCCGCCGCGATCGCGGTCTCGGTGGTCTTCGCCGAGGTCTCCGCCGTCGGGGGCATCGTGCTGTCGCTGGCACCGGGCGTCCCGGTCTCGGTCTTCGTCGCCACCATCTCGTTCGTGATCTACCTGCTGTGCCGGCTACTCGGGCGACGGCGGAGTACGCCGCTTCCCTAAGCTGGGCAGGTGCCCGGAATCGACCTGAACGCCGACCTGGGCGAGGGCTTCGGTGTCTGGCGTCTCGGCGATGACGAGGCGATGCTCGAGATCGTCACCAGCGCCAACGTGGCGTGTGGTTTCCATGCGGGAGATCCCGCCGGCCTGCTGCAGGTGTGCCGGTCGGCCGCCGAGCGCGGGGTGCGCATCGGTGCCCAGGTGAGCTACCGCGACCTCGCCGGGTTCGGCAGGCGCTTCATCGACGTCGACGCCGAGGAACTGCTCGCCGATGTGGTCTACCAGATCGGCGCGTTGCAGGCGATCGCCCAGGCGTGCGGTTCGACGGTGTCCTACGTCAAACCCCATGGCGCGCTGTACAACACGATCGTCGCCAACCGTGAGCAGGCCGCCGCCGTCGCCGCGGCGGTACACCTGGTGGACGCCGGGCTGCCGGTGCTGGGCATGGCGGGTTCGGCGTTTTTCGACGAGGCGGCCCGCCTGGGCCTGCGCACGGTCGCCGAGGGGTTCGCCGACCGCGCCTACCGTCCGGACGGCAGCCTGGTCCCCCGCCGGGAACGGGGTGCGGTACTCGACGACCCGGCGGCGATCGCCGAGCGCGTGGCGAGCATGGTGACCTCGGGGCAGGTCACCGCGGTCGACGGCGCCCGCATCGCCGTCGAAGTAGAATCGGTTTGCGTGCACGGGGATTCGCCCGGTGCGGTGCAGATCGCGACCTCAGTGCGGGACCGGCTCGTGACGGCCGGCGCCGACATCAGGGCGTTCTGCTGATGCGGCTGCGATTCGGCCGGCCCGATATCGCGCGGTATGCGGACCGGTTCGACGTGCCCGCCGCCGGATCCGGGCTCTCGGTGACGTGGCTGGGCGTGTCGACGCTGCTGGTCGACGACGGGTCGTCCGCGCTGATGACCGACGGCTATTTCTCGCGGCCCGGCCTGGCGCGGGTCGCCGCCGGCAGGGTGGCCCCGTCACCGGCGCGCGTGGACGGCTGCCTCGCCCGCGCCAAGGTGTCCCGGCTCGCGGCGGTGATCGCGGTCCACACCCACATCGACCACGTCCTGGACTCCGCACTGGTCGCCGACCGCACCGGCGCGCAGCTGGTCGGGGGCCGTTCGGCGGCCAACGTCGGGCGGGGATACGGCCTGCCCGAAAACCGGCTGATCGTCGCGGTCGGCGGCGAACCGATGCGGTTGGGCGCCTTCGAGGTCACCCTGGTCCAGTCGCGGCACTGCCCGCCCGACCGCTTCCCCGGTGTGATCGGGGCGCCGCTGAGACCGCCGGTGCGGGCGTCGGCCTATCGCTGCGGTGAGGCGTGGTCGGTGCTGGTGCACCACCTGCCGACCGAGCGGCGGCTGCTGATCCAGGGCAGCGCCGGCTTCCTCGCGGGCGCCCTGGCCGGCTACCGCGCCGACGCGGTGTATCTCAGCGTCGGACAACTCGGCCTGCAGCCGAGGTCCTACCTGGCCGACTACTGGGCGCAGACCGTGCAAGCGGTGGGCGCGCGCCGGGTGATCCTTGTCCACTGGGACGACTTCTTCCGTCCCCTGTCCAAGCCGCTGCGGGCCCTGCCCTATGCGGGCGACGACGTGGACGTGTCCCTCCGCGTTCTCGACGAGCTGGCCACAGCCGACGGCGTCGAACTGCACCTGCCCACGGTATGGCGGCGCGAGAACCCCTGGGCGTGAGGCGGATCGAACCGTGATACTGGCCCTGGCGCTGTTGTTGCTTGCTGTTGTTCTCGGGTTTGCCGTGGCGCGCCCGAAGGGACTGCCGGAGGCCCTTGCGGCGGTTCCGGCGGCCGTGATCCTGGTGGCGTCCGGCGCGATCTCGGTTCATCAGGCGACGGCGCAGGTCGCCGACCTGTCCGGTGTGGTGGCTTTCCTGGGAGCGGTGCTGGTGCTGGCCAAACTCTGCGACGACGAGGGCCTCTTCCGGGCCGCAGGTGCGGCGATCGCGCGGGTGGGCGCCGGCTCGCACGGGCTGCTGCGCCAGGTGTTCGTCGTCGCCGCGACCGTCACCGCCGTGTTGAGCCTGGACGCCACCGTGGTTCTGCTGACGCCGGTGGTACTGGCCGGCGTCCGCCTGCTGCGCACGCCGGTGCGCCCCTATGCCTACGCCACCGCTTCGCTGGCAAATGCCGCGTCGCTGCTGCTTCCGGTGTCGAACCTGACAAATCTGCTCGCCTTTCACGTGGCCAACATCTCGTTCACCAGATTCACGTTCCTGATGGCGCTGCCCTGGCTGGTCACCATCGCCGTGGTGTACGTGGCCTTCCGCTGGTTCTTCGCCGCAGACCTTCGCATCACGCCCCATCCCGCGGAGCGGGAACCCGCGCCGCGGCCACCGGTTTTCGTGTTGGTGGTGGTCGGGCTGACGCTGGCCGGGTTCGCGCTCGGGCAATACGTGGGAGTGGCCCCAGCCTGGGTGGCGGTCGCCGGCGCTTCGGTGCTCGCGGTGCGCAGCCTCAGCCGCGGGCACACCTCGGTGATCGAGATCGTGGGCTCGGCAAGCGTGTCGTTCCTGGTGTTCGTGCTGGCGCTCGGCGTGGTCGTTCGCGCGGTCATGCTCAGCGGCGTGGACACCGCCATGGCGACGGTGCTGCCGTCCGGCTCGGGCCTGCCGGCGCTGCTGGCCATCGCCGCGGTCGCCGCGGTGCTGGCCAACATCGTCAACAACCTGCCGGCCACGCTGGTGTTGTTGCCGCTGGTCGCGCCCGCCGGGCCGGTCGCCGTGCTGGCGGTGCTGCTCGGGGTCAACATCGGCCCGAACCTCACCTACGTGGGTTCGCTGTCGAACCTGTTGTGGCGCAGCGTGCTGCGCCGCCACGATGTCGAATTCGGTGCCGGGGAGTACACCCGCCTCGGGCTGTGCACCGTGCCCGCGTCCCTGCTGGCGGCCGTCCTCGCGCTGTGGGCGAGCGCGCGACTGGTGGGTTTCTAGGCCAGCACCCGGGCCCGGACGGGCCCCGCGGCGACCACCGTGAAGGGCGTGTCCAGCGGGAAGTCGGAGTCCAGCGATTCGATTTCGGCGGCGCGGACGATGGTGGCCAGGGCGAGGGTCGCCTCCAGCATCGCGAAGTGATCGCCGATACAAGAGCGCGGTCCACCGCCGAACGGCAAGTACTGCCAACGGCTTCGGCCTTCCGACCGCTCCGGGAGGAAACGGTCGGGATCGAAACGCAATGGATCCTGCCACCGGGCCGGGTCGCGGTGCAGCGCGTAAAAGCTCACGATCGCAAAGCTGTCTGCCTCCACTCGGTAACCGTCGACCACGATGTCGCGGGTGGGAGCACGCATCGTTCCCGCGGCAGGCGGACACAGCCGCAGCGCCTCATGCAATACCCGCACGGTGAGCCCGAGTGCGGACACATCGTCTGGCGTCAGCGCCCGCCCGCCCAACGCACTGACCTCCGCGCGGACCCGCTGCTGGATATCGCGGTGATGCCCCAATGACCACAGAGCGTAGGTCAACGTCGTCGAGGTGGTGTCGTGGCCCGCCAGCATGAACAGCACCAGCTCGTGGCAGATCTCGTCGTCGGTCAGTGGCCGACCGGTCTCGGGATCGGTCGCCTCGATGAGGGAACGGACCAACGGGGCGTCACGGCCGGTGTCGATGCGCACGGCGTGCAGGATTTCAGCGGCCAGCCGGTGCAGCGTGTCGTTGGCTTGGCGCGCGGCGCGCTGCGCGCCGTTGGGCAGCCACCGCGGCGGGTTCACCGGCCGCGCCGCGCGATCGGCCACCCATACCAATGAGGCACGCAGCGAACGTCCCACCTCGTCGGCGCGCTCATCGAGATCCATCCCGAGCACCGAGCGCCCCAGTGCCCGCAGTGTCAGCTTGCGGCACTCGGCGTCCAGGTCCACGACCGTGCCGCTGCCCCACCCGTCGGCGGTGCCTTGCGCGGCCGCGGCCATATGTCCGGCGTAGCGGGACACGTGGTGCTTGGTGAACAGCGGCTGCAGCGTGCGTCGCCGCGGTAGCCACCGCTGGTGCGGCAGATTCAGGAGGTTGCCACCCATCAGCGCATGCATCTCGACCATCGTCCGGGTGCGCCCGCGGTCACAGACCTCATCGGTGCGGCCCAACAGATCACGGGCGCCTTGCGCGGTGGAAATCAGCACGACGTTCGGTACCAGCCATTTCGGTCCGAGCACGATCCGGGTGATCGGGCCCCCGGCACGCACCAGCGACTGGAGACCATCGATGTAGGACCGCACCGCCTTGAGCTGCCGTCGATACGGCAGCGGGTTCTTCGCTGCCAGCACATGCGCTCCGACGTCGGGCTTTTCCAGCATCTCGACCATGCTCACTCCTTCGGTTTGCATGGCACGGTATGGCCGGCTCCCGCCCGCGAGCACGAGTAGTCGACTACTCGACTTTCGCGCGGCGGGCTAGCGGGCGCCGGACCTGACGATGGACGCCAGCTCCTCACGCGAGCCGGCACCCACCCGCTGGCAGGCGCGGTAGACGTGACCTTCAACGGTGCGCACCGACATCACCAACTTCTCGGCGATCTGGCGGTTGGACCGGCCGGCGACGACGAGTTCGACGACATCGCGCTGGCGACCCGACAATTTGATCCCCACCGGGGTTCGCAGCGCCGGCGTGCACAAGCCACCACATTCATCGGCCAATTCCCTCGCCAGCGCCGCAGCATAGAGGCCGCGCTTGCTCTGCTGGTTCGCGGTGAACGCGACCGAGGCCTGCGCGGCGGCATCCGCAGCCGCGACCCGATCCCCGACCCGCCGGTACAACGCCGAGGCCGCCAGCAGGCCTTCGCCGTCGCCGGCGAGCAGGGTCTCCTCGTGCACGGCGACGGCATCTGCAATCGGCAGCGACAACGCCCCGGCCAATTCCCGTGCCCGCGCCGCCTGCGAGGAATCGCCCCATTGCGCCGCGGCTTGTATGCAGGCGAGCTCGTGGGTGGGTTGACCGCGGACGCGGGCCAGCCGTGCCGCCTGTTGTGCGATCTCGACGGCCTCGCCCAGGCGGCCGCTTGCCGCCATCGCCCACCCCTCGGCCAGCGACAGCGCGGTGTGCATGAACAGGAAGCCGGGCGGCACGCACGCCCGCGCCTTGTCGACGGCGTCGTTGGCTTCGTCGGGCTGGCCGAGCTTGGCGTGCGCCTCGGCGAGCGCGAAGTAGCTCGCCGGCCTCAGACCCGTTGTAATGGAATGTATCTGGACGCCGGCTGCGGCCTCATGGATCAGCGCCGCCGCCTCGGCCACGGCGCCTCGCGCCAGGGCGGCATTGCCCAGCAGGGAGGCCAGGTTCGCGTAGGCCAGCCCTGGGACGTCGCGCGCGGAATCCGCCAATCGCTGTGCAGTGCTGCTGAACTCGTCAATGCGCCCGGTGAGCCGGCAGGCCCGCCCGTAGACCGCGCCGAACCAGAACCGCATGTGGGACGCCTGGAACGACGTCGTCGCGCGCTGCAGCGCCTGATCGGCCACGGCCACCAGCTCGTCGACCTCCCCCAGAGCGCCCATGGCCATGATGAACGCGAGCGAGGCAAGCATCGCGTGGAAGTCGGTCAGAAGTCCTGAATCCAGGGCAGCGCAAGCCCTTTCGGTCGCGAGTCGGCAACGCGCCGCGACCGCGTCCAGACAGGCCTGCACCGCCAGACGCGCCGCCGCCTGGGCCGGCATCTCTTGGTTGGCGGCAAGGCCCTCGAGGATCACCGCCGCCTCCTCGGGCTTGCTCAGCATCCAGATCAGGTTGGCCGCACGCACGCTCGCCCAATAGTTTCGACCGGGCTCGAGATCATCGGGCCCATCGGCCAGCTCACGCAGCGCCTGCTCGGCCTGCTCGCCCCGCCCGAGCAGGACCAGGTTCATCGCCCGCACCCCCGCCGCCCCATGCACCCCCGCTTGCGCTGCGGCGGTGGCGAACCGGTCGGCCAGGCCGAGGTCCAGCAGCGTCATGGCGTGCCGCGCCGATTCCAGATACAACTCGGGTTCGGGATCGAGGTCGGACTCGAGGGCCAACAGCGCGCGGCGCACGGTCGCCTGCATATCGGCGTCTTCGTCTTCGGCCAGCCGTGTCGCCACCCGGCCCCGGATTGCCGACAAATGCATCTCCCCGACTCCCGCGCGGCGAAGCTCCCCGAACAGCGGGTGCGCCAGCCTGGCCATCAGCCCGCCGGCGGTACGTTCGACGCTGACCAGGCCCATTCCCTCGGCGACTGCCAGGTCGTGCCGACACACCAAATCGCACAGGACATCGACGGCCAGCGGCTCGCACTGCGACAACGTGTCGACCACCATTGCCACCCGCGGGCTCAGCCGGCCCATCTGACGACCCACCGTGTCGGACAGGTTTGCCGAGACCGCGACGTCACCGTCCCACACCCATACCCCGGCCGATTTCCGCATCCGCCCGGCCGCGATCTGGTCGGCCAGCAGCTGCCGCAGGAACAGGGTATTCCCGCGGGTCAGCTGCCGGAAAAGAGAAGCGCTGCGGGCATCGACCGGACCGCCCAGGGCGCTTTCTATCACCTCGCGCGTTGCCGCAGCCGAAAGCGGTTCCAGATCCAGGCGAGCAAGCAGCCCATCCTTCCACAACGCCGTCACCGCATCGGGTTCCTCACCGCCGGTGCGCACCGTGACCACCAGCCGGGTCCCGCCCGACTGCGCCAACTGATGGACGACCAGGGCGGACAATCCGTCCAGCAGGTGCGCATCGTCGACCACGACCACCACGCGGCGCCGATGTTGCTGGGCAACAAAGGAAGTGATGACGCGCCGCACATTTGTCAGGGGGTCCGACATCGCGTCACCCAGCAAGCCGATGAATGCCCCCAGGGGCAGCGCACGCGCCGACTCGGTGCCGACGACCCACTTCGTGCGCTCACCGGATGCCTCGGCCCGCCGGAGTGCCTCGCGGGCCAGCCAGGTCTTGCCAACCCCCGGCGCCCCGGCGATGACCACACCAGAGCGGCGGCCGGCTCCGGACAAGGCACAGCGAATACTCGTGAGTTCGCTACCACGCCCGGCAAGCGGCTCGGCGCCGGTCATTGAGCGACTATAACGGTGTTTGAGCGCTGGGTGCGCCGTTTATCTGCGTTTTGCTGAGTTCTCATAGAGTTCATGTGTGGCACGAGCGCACCCAGGGGCGTGGTGGACGACTTCCAGCGCTTCCTCCGAGCCTCGAAGAGAGGATTCAGCCGACATCAAGGCCGAGCATGCCCTGCTCAAAGAGATCTGCGCCGCGGCCCGTACCACCGGTGGCCGTGAAGCCGGCTGCCACCCGCTGGGCACCGTCGGCCATTGTCATCGCTTCCCGCACTTTCGCGCGCAACCGCGACGGCGACAGCTTCTTGGCCGGCAGACGGGTACCACACCGGGCTACCTCGACGCGCCGCGCGACCTCGAACTGGTCGCGTCCGTACGGCACCACGCACACCGGTATGCCACGGGCGAGCGCCCGTTGAGTTGCGCCCATCCCGCCGTGCGTCACCGCACACACTGAGCGGTCCAGCACCAAGCCGTGTGGGATGAATTGCAGCACTGTTGCATTAGGCGATGCGGCTGCATCGTCCGCTCGCCCGCCCGGCATGGTTGCGACCACATGCACCGGCTCGTCATTCAGCGCGGCAATGGCGGTCTGCACCAGGCCGAGGTCCCCTTGCTGCTCCGACGACGTCGTGACCAGAACGATTGGCCAGTCGATCGAGGTGAGCCAGTCGGGCATCGTGTCCGGCCGCGGGTCAAGGACGCAAGGGCCAATCATCTGCACGCCGGCACCCCAATCGGTTTGCGGATACTGGAACGGCTTGCCGCTGGCGATCAGCATCAGCGGCGCCCGGCGCAAGAACTCGTCCGCCGACGCGACCGGCTTCATGCCCAGGTCTGCGCGAAGCAGGTTAATTCGTGGCAGCATGATCTTCTCCAGCGGACCCAGCACCGCGGGTCGCACGGCGGCATCGCGCAGCCGGCCCAAAACACCCGGCCATAATCTGAGACCCAGCCCAAAAGGCGGCAGGCCGGGCGATCGCAGAGGCGGCGTGTAGGGCGAAAAGCATGCCCAGGGGATGTCACCGGCTTCGGCCGCCGACAAAGCTCCCCAGCAATTGACGTCGATGAGCGCGGCGTCCGGACGAACACGTGCTACCGCGCCCCCGAGATCGGCCACCTCGTGGACGGCGCGCCGGCCAAACGCCCCCAGCCCGAGCTGCAGCGCGGCCCGCGGATTGGTCGCCTTCCAGTCATCGAGCTCGATCGCCTCGATCCGCGGATCAATCGCATCTGCGGTGAAGCCGAGCTGCCGAGCGATCTGCACACCGGTCGAAAGTGTGCGCAGGTGGACCGTGTGGCCACGGCGGGACAGCTCTACCAGCAGCGCGCTGATCGGCAACAGGTGGCCAAGTGCGGGCGAGGTGTACGCCAGTACCACTGCCATCTCCGTCACTGCCGCAATGCAGGGGATTCATCCACCATTCGGTGCGCCCCGGGCAGCCGGCCACGGGCATCGAGCTTCCTGCAGAGCGAAAGGTACTGGCAGGCCAGTTTAGCGTAGTCGCCCGAGTTGCCTTCCGCCTTGGCCAATAGCGCCCGCGATTTCAGCGACCACAGATCCAGCACGGGAATGCCGGGGCGTCGATCCCGCCACGGATCAACGATCCGGTGGGCTTCGATGAGATCGTCGACGGACCCCCGCTCGACGAGCAGCTCGATGAGCGCCTCACCCGCACAACCTACGAAGACTCGACTGCCACTGTCATAGTGCTGCAAGAACGTGGGGCGAAGGCTGTCGATTGCTTCGTCGATTCGCCCCTGACGCGCGGCATCAACCGCCAGATCAGCGCCAATGGTCGTCAACGCGATGGCCAGTAGCTTGTGCTTCTTGATCATGGTGTGTGCGCGTTCGAGCAGCTCGATCGCCTCGGCGCGCGAAGCGCTATCCGCGCGCAGCAGAACCGTTCCATGGGCCCAGCGCGTGGCGATGACGCCGCTCACGTCGCCGAAGGATTCCGCACGCCGCAACGCCTCGCCGGTGTCGTCAACCAGATCGTCAGCCTTGCACATTCCCAGCACCGCGACGGTCCCCAAATAATGCGAGATCATCGCGTGGTTGAGGGGGCTTAGCGCACGTGCTTGTCCGATCGCCTCCCGCAAGCGCAGTCTGCCTCTCTTGGAGTCGCCGAGGAAGATCTCGATGACCCCGCGAAGAGCTTGCGCCGGAGCGATTTCGACCGCCGGTACACTTTCGGCTAGTGCCAGTATCGCGTCGATGACCCGTAACGCGGCGTCCAATTCGCAGTCAGCGAACCGGGCAAAGGCCACAGAGTTCAGGATTATGGCTTTTGTCGCCGGGTCGCACTCAATGCCGCCGACCATATCTTCGAGTTCCGACGCCAGCGTTGCGGCCTCGGGAACGCGGATATCGTTGATGCTGAACGACCAGATACGTCCGGCGGTCGCGAGCGCGAGCGATGCCAGGTCACCGGACCGCATGGTGAGATCACGAAGCTCCCGGTACCGCTCATCGGTGCCGACGGTGTCGGTGGCATAAAGCGCGGTGGAAATCAGCATCGTGCGTGGGGTGATTCGCATGGCGATCACGTCGTCGCAGTCATCGGCCAATCCGTCAGCGATACGGCGTGCGCTCTCCCATTCGGCGCGCGCAGCGACAACGTCGCGCGGCCGAATCCATTCGGCCGCGCGCATGTGCCAGCGATGAGCCTGGACGAGTTCGCCGCCCGCCTCCAGGTGCGTGGCGATCAAGGCCGCGTTGTGATCGACGGCACCGGAGTCGCGCGCCTCAATTGCGGCAGCCAGTCTCCGGTGGGCACGCACGCGGGCGGCGGTCAACTGTGATTCATAGGCCACCGCGCGCACCAGCGGATGGTGGAAGCAATACCGCTGTCGTGGAACGAATTCGACCTGATCAATCAGCTCGGCCGACACCAGCTCGGCCAGACGCGTGGGTTCGCTCTCCGGTAACAGGGCATGCAGCGTGTCCGCGTCGAAGTCGTTACCGATTACCGCCGCGGCGTTCAGCATCGACTTCGTGGGCGCGGGCAGCCGATCGATTCGGGCAGCAAGCACCGCCTGTACCGTGGCGGGAACCGTGATTTCGTCCACATCGCCCGTCCGGCGGTAGCGCCCGCGACTTCCCGCGAGTACGCCGCGGCCGGCGAGGTCGCGAACGATCTCCTCGGCGAAGAACGGATTGCCAGCCGCCGCCGTTGCGATTCGCTCGTCCAGGCCGTCCAGCGACGAGTCGCCCCCGAGCAGGTGGCCGACCAGGCGGACTGACATCGAGATTGTCAGCGGCTGCAGCGTCATCGTGTGACCCGACCGCTGATGCAGTGCACCGCGGAACTCGGGTCGGTAGGTCATGACGAACAGCGACGTCGTTTTGTCGACTGCCGTCGCGAAATCAGCAAGGACGTCGTCGCTAGCCTCATCGATCCAATGGACGTCTTCGAGCGCGAACACGGTTCGAGTGGGCCGTGACCGGACAACATATGCCAGCATTTCGATCAGCCGGCGGCGCCTGGCATCGGCGCTGACCTGCAGGTGAGGTGCCGTGGTATCGGCGATTCCCATGGCTTCGAACAGGATCTGCGCGTCGACGGAGCGCGGTTTGAGCAACCCGGCGCATTGTGCGCTCGTGTGTTCACGGGCCTCGCCGGCGGTGAGCCCTTCCGCCTTGAACATGGAGCGCAGCAGGCGCGACAACGCGCGAAAGGCGACCGTGCTGGTGTGGGCTTCGCAGCGGGCGACGACGACATCGGCGCCCTGACTCGCGACGATCGCGGTGAATTCCTTGAGCAGGCGACTTTTGCCAAGGCCGGGGGGAGCGACAACCCCGACGAGGCAGCCACGATGGGTGTCGAACAGGCTATGCAACCGATCCATCTCGGCATCGCGGCCCAGCATCAGGCCTTCGTGGCGGCCCAACACCATCCGCCCGGACTCCATGGCGAGAAGTTGTCGCGCGGGCGCGGGCGCGTCGGCACCCTTGACGGAAATAGCTTCGACGGGCCCGAGCCGGGTGGTTTCCTCGACGAGGCGTGCTGTGGAGAGCGAGCACATCACTCCACCCGGTGGGGCGGCTGCCTCCATACGTTGCGCCATCCCGACGGGATGGCCAACCGCAGTGTATCTTCCTTGCCCTGAACCTATTTCGCCAGCGATCACTTCGCCGGAGTTCAGCCCGACTCGCATCTGCAGGGCAACGCCGTCACGGCGAAGCACCCCGGCGGCAAGCTCGCTGGTGACAGATTGGATCTCCAGGGCTGAGATGCACGCCCGCAGTGCATGATCCTCCAGCGCCACCGGGGCACCGAACAGTGCCATCAAGCCGTCACCGGTGAACTTGTCCACGGTCCCGTGATAGCGCTGCACCACCGCGGCCGCACGATTGAACATCTCATTCATGATCTCTTGGAGCCGTTCCGCGTCCAGCGCCGCCGCGAGCTTCATCGAGCCGACGACGTCGGCGAACAGCACCGTCACCTGCTTGTGTTCGCCGGTGGCCGGTCTTGGACAGACCGGGGAGCCGCACACATCGCAGAAGCGAGCCTTGGCGCGCAGGTCGTTACCGCACAGCCCGCAGAGACCTGTGTTTTCGCTGGCCGGGCTAACCATCCGCGATCTCCTGGGCGTGAGATTTTCCGACAGTATCGGACATAAAGCCACACGGTGGCAATTATCTGAGCAAACCTGCTTTGCAGGCTGCAACGACGGCTCGATCGGACGCCCGGTTACGACGTGGTGCACGCGGTGGACGCTGCCACGTCGGGTTCCGAGCGGTCGCGTCCAGGGTGGTGCACGCCTTACCCGGTTCACTCGTCGTGTACCGCGCGCCGAAGTCCAGGCCCGGATGACGGCACACGCCGACCCGGTGGCTCGTGGCAACTCTGAACAGCGTTTCGACGAAATCGAGTAGCTGACTACTCTAGGAGCCCACCCCTTTAGCGTTGGAGACTCCGGGCAGCTCAACGACGATTGGGGTGCGCCATGGAGACGCTTCGAGACCATGCGGTGGTGCTCGGGGCCAGTATGGGCGGCCTGCTGGCCGCCCGTGTGCTGGCCGACTTCTACGACCGCGTGACGGTAGTCGAACGCGACACTTTGCCTATGGATCCGGTGAACCGGCGAGGTGTGCCGCAAGGCAGGCTGATCCACGCGATCCAGTCGCGCGGTACGCAGATCCTCGACGAGCTGTTCCCCGGGTTCCGGGACGAACTGGCGGCCGGCGGCGCCGCCAGCTGGGAAGACGGTGACCTCTCGAGGATCCGCATTTCCGTTGGGGGACATCAAATGACGCGGTCCGGCAGGGCGCCGAACCCGCCGTGCTGTCTTTTCCGAGCCGACCGTTCCTCGAATGGAATGTTCGACGACGGGTGTGGGCCCTTCCGAACGTGACGATCCTCGAGGGTCATGACGTCGCGGGTCTGACGGCGACGCCGGATCGGGACCGTGTCACCGGGGCCCGCGTGGTCCGCCGCGACGACGACCGCGAGACGACGCTGACCGCCGACCTCGTGGTCGACGCGACCGGTCGGGGATCGCGGACACCGACATTCCTGGAAGAACTCGGGTACGGCCGCCCACCGGAGGACGAGCTGGTGGTGCACCTCGCCTACGCCTGCCAACTGCTGCGCATCGCACCCGGGGCCGTCGAGGAACAGATGATTGCCCTTTTCCCCGAGCCGGGGCGGCCCAAGATGTTCGCTCTGTTCGGGTACGAAAACGACATGTGGATGGTCGCCGTCGGAACCATGGCGGGCCTCGAACCACCCAGCCACCGCGCCGACATGCTCAGCTTCGCGGCCGATTTCGCTCCCGCTCATGCCCTGGACGCGGTTCGTGCGGCCGAGCCACTTGGCGAGGTAGCCCACTACCGTGTTCCCTCCAACCGCTGGCGGCGCTACGACAAGATGAGCCGAACCCCCGACGGTCTGCTCGTCATCGGCGACGCGGTGTGCAGCTTCAACCCCATTTATGGACAAGGCATGACCGTCGCCGCCATCGAAGCGACGGTGCTGCGCGACTGTCTGCGCCGGGGGAACAAAGACCTGCCGCGTCGCTTCTTCC
>NZ_JBYCLC010000192.1:0-7828 GCF_057473685.1 Mycobacterium sp. TH-M116
GCCAGCGGAAGCCGAGGCCGAGCACTATGCTCAACAACCGGTCGGGCAGCACACCGATCACACGTAACCAGGTGTGCATGAAACCCGGGATGCTTCACTTTCGCGCTGATCATCAGGAGCGTATCGACACGTGACACATCGCCCGGCGCCGCGGCTGTCGTCACACTCGCGAGTGCGTGGTCGGGATCGAGGTGGAATGGGACGACCGGCAACACAATCGTATCGCCGCCATTATCAAGAACTTCGGCCGTGTGGGGCGGATGTCCGCGGCGTGCGTCAAGTTGGACGGCACTTCCGGCGGTGACGAGTTCAGCAGGCGCTGTTGCCCATTCGCTGAGTAGTGTACGCCACACGACTACCTGCGCCGACGGCTGATGGAACAGCTTCGACGGCGGCCAGCCCGGGGCTGACTGCGTGACACCACGGTGGCGCGGTCCGGTCGGGGTCCGCCGGACGCATGCGCGGGGGCCGCCGTTCCCGACCGGCGCGGCGCATGCTGGCGGATCGGCCGCTATTGGCGCATCATCATGCTATGAGACGCGAAGTGGGCGCCGAGATCGAAGTCGAAATCACCGAGCCCACAACGCTGGAGTTTCAGATTGCGGTGGCTCCGCATCCGGGCACCGAAGTGCGCGAGTCGCTGCACTTCGTCCTGAACGGTCGGCCCGTCGAGCCCTTGGAAGTCAGCGGCGCACATGGCAACCGCATCCACAAGTTTGACGCAGCGGTGGGCGCATTGAGAGTCGACTACGCGGCGACGATCGTGGGTCAGACCGATCCGGCTCCGGTGACCGATTACGACCTTTCGATGTACCTGCGCCCCAGCCGCTACGCCGAAGCCGACAAGTTCTATGGCTTCGCCGCAACCGAGTTCGGCACCTACGGCGATTCGGCGACGCTGTTGGAGAATGTGAGTTCGTGGGTCGGCACCAGGTTGAACTATGTTCCCGGCTCAAGCGATCCGATCGATGGGGCGGTGGATACGTTGCTCGCCGGCGAAGGTGTGTGCCGCGACTTCGCGCATCTGGTGGTGGCGCTGCTGCGTGCGGTCAAGGTCCCGGCCCGCCTTGTGTCGGTGTATGCGCCTGGCGTGTATCCGATGGACTTTCACGCGGTGGCTGAGGCATACGTCAAGGGGCAATGGCGGGTGGTCGATGCGACGCTGCTGGCGCCCCGGCAAACCCTGGTCCGCATAGCCACCGGTCGTGACGCCTCCGACACCGCGTTTCTCGATAATCACAAGGGCCAGATCGAGCTCAAGCGACTGGTTGTCGGCGCGGTCGTCGACGGGGACTTGCCTTCGGACTCGATCGACCAACTCGTTTCGATCCGCTGAAAGCGGAGCTCCCAAACCACGGATGCGCCGCCCCGGGTGTCTTTGCCGGTCCGGCTCGGGGCGCTCGTGGTTCACAGGTGCCACGACGGTCGGTCTGTCGCAGCAGATGATCGAACATCGGGGCGGGTGTCTAAGTGGTCATGCCGGTGCCCGGCGCTGCGCGAGGATCCGATGCGCCAGAACGAGATACGCACGCGCGACAAGTGGCCAAGCCATGTCCGGCGCTAATCTTCTGGCTTCGGCCGCCATGGCACCGGCGAGGCGTGGCTCGGTCAGCACCCGGCGCAGGGCATGAGCGAGCGCATCCGGATCGTCGTGCGCGACGACAATGCCGGCCCCGGTAGCGAGGAGCTCGACGGCGTGCGGGAAGGCGGTGGCCACGACTGGGCGGCCGCTCGCGACGGCGTCGACCAGAGCAGTGGAGGTCACCTGATCGGTCGAGTCGTAGGGCACGACGACGACCGCCGCCGACTGGACGAGGGCGGTCAGCATCGGAACGTTGCGGTAATCTGCGTCGAAGCACACCGAGTCCGAGACACCGCTGCGCAGTGCCTGTTCTATCCGGGCATTGCGGTATGCCTCGCCGTCGGCGGCCAGCACCTTCGGATGCGTTGGGCCCGCGACCAGGTACCGTGGCCGGCCGGGAAGATCATTGAGCGAACCCATCGCGTCGATCACGCGCTCAATACCCTTGCCCGGCCCCAGCAAGCCCCGGGTCAACACGATGGGTCGGCCGCTCCGCACGCACGGGGCTTTCGTCGGGACGGTTGCGCCGTGGGGGATGGTGGTGACTTTGCGGCGGTCGATGTCGAAGCATCCACGTAGCCGTTGGCCGGCCGCCCCCGACATCACGATCACCTGGTCCACCCGCGAAGCGACGGCCTCGAATGCCGAACGCTGCCGTCGCGTAGGGTCTTTGAGGACGGTATGAGCGATCAAGAGCGATGGCACATGCAGTCGTTCGATGACCCCCACGACTTCGCCTTGTTCCATGCCTCCGTAGCTGTCGTGCTCGTGCTGGATGACGGCGATGTCGCTCCGATTCAGCAATTCGGCGCAGGTTGTCACCGATGCCGCTGAGCCGTCGACCATCTCTCCGATGACCCGAGTGCTCGAAGACCGCGGGCCGTCGGACACCTGCACAACGCTGACGTCGGCGCCATTGGTGTTCAAGCCGTGGGCCAGACCGGCGCTGAACGCCGCCAACCCGGATGGTGTCGGTGGATAGGTACCCAGAATGCAGAAACTCGGCTCGTCGGAAAGCGCCTGCTCTCCAGCGCAATCCGACGGCGATGGAGATCTTAGCGAGGCGGTCAAGGTGATCCCAACTAGAGGTGGTCACCTGCGTTCCCGGCGTGAGCGGTTGCTCATTGCGATCAGTTGCGTAACGCTGACTCAGCCCGGGCTGCCTGGATTTCCAACTTAAGCGAGGATACACCCCAAGGCGTCGGTGCGGGCCTGAAGAAACCCCACCAGCTCCTGGCCGTCGGGTACAGTCGGGGCACCGGGACCAACCAGGCCCCCATGATGAAGGGGCCGGCGATGTCCGACAGGTCTCCCCGACAGGCCATGAGCAAGAAGTCCGGAAAGTCATTGAAAGAGAAGCGGGCCGACAAGCAAGTCAAGGTAGCCCTCCGTGCTGCGGCCACCGATGCGTCTCTTCGCACTGAGAAACGCTGAGGCGCAACATCAGTCGTGGGCACGAGTCGCGCAACGTCGAAGCCGCGACGGGTGACCGAATCCTGCAGGGAGGCATTTCGGCGAGGCCGCCGGTAACACTGCCCCGGTGACGAGTCGAGTTCGGTTTTTCACACGACGACCGTCACCGTCCGAGAGGCCGCCGCGGGTTCGGTGAGCGGCGATGGCCGGCGAAGTCTGCTGCCGAATTAGCGACGAAACAGCCGTTCTCGACGGTGGAATCTACGCGGCGGGCGCTTACTTCTTCTGATCGTCGTGCTTGCTCAGTGTCCGGTCCGCGCTGCGCACGATGCTGCGGTGGAACTTGTACTGCGCGTCGACGAGTTGGTCGGCCAATTCGATCGCAGCGTCAACGATTTTCTTGCGCAGCGGTTGTACCGACTCGGGAATGGCTTGATCGACAGTGTCACGGAACTTACGCAAAGCCCTGGTCGCGGCCTCCTGTCCGGCCTTGGCCGAATCACGCACTTCATCGACCAGTTCGGCCGCTCGAGGCGCCACCGTCTTCTGTTCAGCATTTTGGCTCATATCCGACTCTGCCTAATCTCTTTCGTTATTTGATTGCTCTGCCAACCCGACGTTAACCGATGCCGGTGCTCAGCCATACGGCCGAAAGTCACAGGCTGAACCGTCGATGGTCCGCACGTTCCACCCTGCGCAGCCCGGCGAACGGCGCTGCCCAGGGTTTTCAGGGACGGGTGGGCTGGCCGCACAGCTGGGCTTGGCCCTCCTGGAAACGCTGCCAGTGTTGTTCCACATTCAGACGACGTCGATGCCGCGCTTCGTCGACGTGATCGCACTCGCCGGGGCGCCGTCTGCGGATCGCTGCGACTGCGGTCTTGAGTCCACGGCGGCGCCCGGTCGCGGGGTCGATCCCGGCGAATCCGTTCCCCAGTTCGCTGAACATCCGCTCGCTGCGGGTCTCCGGGGCGTCGTCGGCGGTATCGTGCAGGTAACGGTCGGGCAGCGACAGCTTGGCGATGGTGCGCCACGTCTTGCCGTATTGCATCAGGAACGAGCCCGTGGTGTAGGGGAGGTCGTATTTGTCGCAGACCTGCCTGACTCGCACCGAGATCTCGTGCAGCCGGTTGCTGGGCAGATCGGGGTAGAGGTGATGCTCGATCTGGTGGCACAGGTTACCGCTCATGAACCTCATCGCCGGCCCGGCGGCAAAATTGGCGCTACCCAGCATCTGGCGCAGATACCACACACCCCGGGTTTCGTCGGCCATGTCGGCCTTCGCGAATTTCTCGGCCCCGTCGGGGAAATGCCCACAGAAGATCACCGCGTTGGCCCAGATGTTGCGGATCACATTGGCCACCGCGTTGGCCTTCAGGGTCGACTTGTAGCTCGCCGCCGGCGACAGCGAGGTCAGCGCGGGGAATGCGACGTAGTCCTTGACTACCTGTCTTCCCGCTTTGCCTGAAAATTCGCGCACCTGCTGTAGTGTTCTTTCACGTTCTGGTCCGCTTTCGGCGATCGTGGCGAAATCGACTGTTTGCAAGCCGATTCCCCACTCGAATCCGATCGCGAGGATGGCGTTGAACAGCAGGTTGCCGAGGTTGAAACGCTCCCATGGCTGGTCCCTGGTGACGCGCAGGACGAAGTAACCCACGTCGTCGTCCATGCCCAGGATATTGGTGTACTTGTGGTGCTGGAAGTTGTGACTGGAACGCCAGTGGCGTGACGCCGCACTCATGTCCCATTCCCATGTCGAGGAGTGGATCTCGGGGTCGTTCATCCAGTTCCACTGGCCGTGCATGACATTGTGGCCGATCTCCATGTTCTCGATGATTTTGGCCACAGCCAGCGCCACGGTTCCTGTCCACCACGCAGAGCGTCTCGAGCTGCCGAGCAGCACGAGCCTGGCGGCCACCTCAAGGGCACGTTGCGCGGCGATGGTGCGGCGGATGTAGCGCGCGTCGTGCGCGCCGCGGGAATCCTCGATGTCCAGCCGGATCGCGTCGAGTTCGACGGCCATGTTCTCGATGTCGGCATCGGTCAGGTGGGTGAAGGCCGGAATGTCGGTAATCGCCATCGTTTTTGCTGCCTTTCGTCGGGCTGGTATCGCGGTTGGCCAGCGTTCACCGGTACGGAAAAATTCGGAACCACCGCAGCGGCTGCGGCAGACTGCCGACGAGCGCCCAGAGGAGAGTCGACGCTACTTTCCTGATCGTTGACGCGACAGAGACTGGACTGAGGCTTCGGCCACAGATGGTTAGCGGTTCTGCGGTACCTTCTGTCCGACGGCCACACTCGCTTGCCGATTGGCTGACGAACTCGGCACCGGCAACGCTACGCCTGTCGCGGACTCCCGGCGAGTTACCCGCCCGGCGCGGTGCGGGCGCCGTGGTGATTGGGCGGCGGCGGGTCGGCAACCTCCGACGCCGACCGTGTGGCGGTCCGGATAGCCATCGCGTCTGGCAATTTCTCGGGTAGCCGCCCTGCGGTGTCGTTGAGCCCGGTCGACTCCGCAGCCTCCCGGAAGCGTCCGGCGGCGATCTTCGCGAACTACCCGCCGTAACGTATCTGTACACCCGGCTCACCCGACAGTTGTCGGGTTGTGCTTTCTTCCTGCCCGTCACGGAACCTCATGCATCGAGATCCGATTGCTGCTCCGGTCGAGATTGTGGCGGCCGGGCAGGGAATCTGGATGCGCGGCGCCAGCCTCACCGTGCTCCACCAGCCCACGCCGCGCACCGACTTTGGGAGCTGGGCCGACGAGACCATTACTGGTATCGAGATACTCAGTGCCACAACGATTTTCATCTCGGAACCGTTCATGGACGTCGCCCCGCTGTTTTCCGGTCTGGGTATCCAGGTGCTGACGATCGAGCGGCTGCTCGCCGGCGTCCCAATCGATCCGGTCGAAACCGGCGAAGACGACGTTGCGCTGCTTCAGTTGACGTCGGGTTCTACCGCATCGCCCAAGGCCGTGCAGATCTCACACCGCAATGTCGTATCGAACGCCGAGGCGATGTTCATCGGCGCCGAACGGCCAGAATCGGACCCCTCCGGGTAACGGCGTCCCGGCACGGTCCCTCGCCGAAGCTGAACTGCAGTTCGTCGTACACGCGGGCGGGCGCACCGCTGGATCCCAGCGTCCCGCTGTTCGTGCCATCGAAGACGAGCGAAATCGCCGCCGCGTCAACGCCGAGGACGAGCACGCAGGCCTCGCACAGACAATCGGCGGCTCTTGTTCCGCGCCGGCCCTCGACGGCGGCGACAAGCTGCTGGTGGATCCCCACATTCAACCGGACGCGACGCGGGCAGATGTGGCAGCGCCCGGGGGGTTCGGCCTTGGCATCGCTGCACCTTTCCTCAGTTCGAGGAATTTGACTCGCGTACCTCCGCTGCCGTCTCAGGGCTGTCGGCTCCTGATGGCTCACAGCTGCTGCGGTCGCGCCGCGGTGCGATTGTCCGGTCACCTGGCGGTGGACCGGTGCCGTGAGCGGGCGAATGCTCACGGCGGCCGCCGGGACGATCCTGGGAAAGTGTCGATGCAGTCCCCTACCAGAAAGATCCGGGTAAGCCATGAGATCGGAGCTTCCAAGTGAACCAGTAGTGCTCTCTGCGGTCCGCGAGGGTGGATGCTGCACGAGTCGAATGCCGGTGACTGGATCAAGATCATGCGCACCCGCGGCACGGCCACGGTATCGGCGATTGGCGCGGGCGCTAATGTCGAGGTCGTGCAGAGGCTCGTCGGATACGCGACAGCGACCATGACACCCGGCCGTTGGGGGCGCTTGCGAAGCGACGGCATGGCCGGTGTAACGAATGCGCTGGGCAAGGCGATCGACAGTGTTGCGGCATCACTGCTGTATTCGGAAGCCGACTGCGACGAAGCGGAGACAATATCCGCAGCTAGTTAGCACCGGGGGCGGTAGCTCAGTTGGTCAGAGCCGCGGACTCATAATCCGTTGGTCGCGGGTTCGAGCCCCGCCCGCCCCACGTCAGAGGTGGTTGATGCATGACGTTTCAGTTCCCCGTAGCCGCCGGGGTTCGGGCCGGCCAAGCCATGCAACCGGCATCGTCGTCACGGAACTCACGCTCCCCCGTCGCCGCATCGTCGACGACGGGGGGACCGGTGGCCGCAAGGGCGTCGCGCCATCCCGGGCCGCGCCGACTCCTCCTGGGTTTGGCCGCTGGCATCATCTGCGATACCGGAGCCGAGGCATCGACACCCGGCTAGCATTCCGCTACATGCTTTCCACGGGATCTGCGATGCGCACGCTGGTGGGCCGGTTGTCGGTGGCCGGCATGCTGGCGGCTGCGGCGACGGCAGCCACGATTATCTGGATGCCGGCGGAGAGCGCGGCGGAATGCGAGCCCGGACAGTATTGGGAGCCGTTCACCAAGGCCTGCTACCCACTGGGTGTCGGGCCCCAGCCGCTGGCCTGTGAGCCCGGGCAGTGGTGGGATCCGAGCGGCAACATCTGCCGGCCGCTGGGCGTCGGGCCGCAGCCGCTGGCCTGCGATCCCGGGCAGTGGTGGGATCCGACGACCAATGTCTGCCGGCCACTGGGCGTCGGGCCGCCGGGTGGGTGAGGGCCACCGGCCGTCGCGACGGCGGAACACCCCCGGCAACCGCGCATCACCGAGGAACTGAGCGGCCCAAGATAGCGCAAGACGTGAACAGAAAGCGGCGCGGACATGACGTTTCGGCCTGCCGTCCGTGGTTCGCCGCGCCGGTCCGCCCGGTGCAAGCTATGACATTACGGTGAGTACACACTCTGTGAACCTGAGCCAGCAGGAAGCCGCGCTGATCGGCGAAAGTCGTATCGCGGCTCTCGA
>NZ_JBYCLC010000193.1:0-3504 GCF_057473685.1 Mycobacterium sp. TH-M116
GGTGGCGCGTCGAGAAAACGCCCCGCCCAGGCCGCCGCGGCGTCATACACCTCGTCCGGGGCCACCGTCTCCTCGACGAGCCCCAGCGCCAGCGCCTCCTCGGCGGCGACGAAGCGGCCGCTGAACACGAGTTCCTTGGCCCTGCTCGGGCCGATCGCGCTGGTCAGCCGCTCCCATGCGCCGCCTCCTGGGATCAGGCCGGCCAGGATCTCGGTGGCCCCGAACTTGACGTTGTCGCCGCTGACGCGCCAGTCGGCGGCCAGGGCCAGCGTGAGGCCGGAGCCCAGCGCATACCCGGTGATCGCCGCCACGGTGGGCTTGGGGATGGCCGCGACCGCGTCGATCGCGGCGCGGCGCACCCGGGTCGCGGTGTCGGCCTCCGGCGCCGTCAGCGTCCGCAACTCGGGCATGTCGTCGCCGGCCGAGAAGATCTCGTGACCCCCGAACAGGATCACCGCGGCGACGTCGTCGCGCCCCGCCACCTCGGTGGCCGCAGCCGCGATTTCCCGGTAGACCTGCCGCGTCATGGCGTTGGTGGGTGGCCTCGAGATCACCAGCGTGGCCAGTCCCGCCGCCGGCCCGTCGCCGGCCACGACGGTGACGAACTCCCTCAACGCGGCCACTTCAGCCCGCCCGACTCCCGGGCCCGGTGATAGCGGTCGGAATCGAAGAACTCGAAAACCCAGTTGTCACCCTGGATCTCGAGGTTCGGCTGCACTGTGACGATCTTGCGTTCGAGGCTCAGCACGTCGGCGACGGTCCGGCCCAACAGCGAGTCGAGCTGCGTCCAGGTCGGGGGCAGCAGGATGTTGCGGCCGGCGGCGAAGTCATCGATGGCCGCCTGCGGCGTCGTCCAGCCGGCGAGGTCGGACTCGGTGTTGTCGCCGTCGGCGCGCTGGCCGTCCGGCAGGGCCGCCACGAAGAAATATGTGTCGTATCGGCGGGTGCGTTCGGCTTCCGGGGTGACCCAGTTGGCCCACGGCCGCATCAGGTCGGAGCGCAGTTCCAGCTTCTCTTCGCGCAGGAAGTCGGCGAACGACAGTGTCCCGTCGGCGAGCGCCCGGCGGGCGTCGCGGTACACCGAGGCGTCGCCGACGATCCCGTCCGGCGCCGGACCGGACTGGCCGACCGGCCCGGCGAACAGCACCCCCGATTCCTCGAAGGTCTCCCTGGCCGCGGCGCAGACCAGCGCCTCGGCGAGGTCGGTGTCGATGCCGAAGCGCTGGGCCCACCACTGCGGCGGCGGTCCGGCCCAGGCGCCCCGCCGCGCCAACCCGGCGTTGCGGTCGCGTTCATCGACACCGCCGCCGGGAAACACCATCGTTCCGGGGGCGAAATGCATCTTCGCGTGCCGACGCATCAGAAAGACGTCCAGGCCTTCCCGCGAATCGCGCTCGGCGTCGCGGACCAGCATCACGGTGGCCGCGGGACGCGGAAAAAGAGGGGACTGGGCTGATGACGTCATAGTTGCCTCCGATGGGCCGCGCGGCCGCGGACGCGCCGCGCGAAATACCGTCCGTCGATGACGTCCAGGGCGATCGACTGGCCGAACGCGGTGGACAGATTTTCCGCGGTCAGGACCTCTGGCAGCAAGCCGGCGCCGACCACCCGGCCTTCCGACAACAGCATGCAGTGGCTGAAGCCGGGCGGAATCTCCTCCACGTGGTGGGTGACCAGGACCAGCGCAGGGGCGTCGGGGTCGGCGGCCAGGTCGGCCAGGCGCGCCACCAGCTCCTCGCGGCCGCCCAGGTCCAGGCCGGCGGCGGGCTCGTCGAGCAGCAGCAGCTCCGGATCGGTCATCAGCGCCCGCGCGATCAGCACCCGCTTGCGCTCGCCCTCCGAGAGGGTGCCGTAGGTACGGTCGGCGAGGTGCTCGGCGCCGAGGCTTTCCAGCATGTCGACCGCCCGGCGGTAATCGACGTCCTCGTAGCGCTCGCGCCAGCGGCCCAGTACCGCGTAGCCGGCCGAGACCACCAGATCGCGCACCAGCTCCTCGCCGGGCACCCGCTGCGCCAGCGATGACGAGCTCAGCCCGATCCGGGAGCGCAACTCGGACACGTCGACCCGGCCCAGCCGCTCCCCCAGTACGAAGGCGATGCCCGACGACGGGTGCTCGGCGGCCGCCGCGATGCGCAGCAGCGACGTCTTACCGGCCCCGTTGGGGCCGACGATCACCCAGCGTTCGTCCAGCTCGACCGCCCAATCCAGCGGCCCGACCAGGATGCGCCCATCCCGGCGCAGCGAGACGTTCCTGAACTCGAGCAGCAGATCGGGGTCGGCCGACTCGCTTCCGTTCTGGGGCACCCGTTCATCGTGCCGTACCGCGGCGCCGCCGCGGGTGCCGGGGCGCCCAGCCCCGCGACCAGCTCAGTCGGAGGGTATTTCCACGCGGCGGACCTCGCCGTCGACCGCGTCGGCGGCCTCGATCTCGCCGCGGGTGATGCCCAGCAGGAACAGCACCGTGTCCAGGTAGGGGTGGCTCAACGAGGCGTCGGCGACCTCGCGCAGCGCCGGCTTGGCGTTGAACGCGATGCCCAGCCCAGCGGCGGCCAGCATGTCGATGTCGTTGGCGCCGTCGCCGACGGCGACGGTCTGGGCCATCGGCACCCCGGCCTGCTCCGCGAAGTCCCGCAGCGCCGCGGCCTTGCCGGCCCGGTCGACGATCGGGCCGACGACCCGCCCGGTGAGGGTGCCGTCGACGATCTCCAGTTCGTTGGCGGCGACGAAGTCGAGCATCAGCTCGTGGGCCAGCGGGTCGATGATGCCCCGGAAACCCCCGGACACCACGCCGCAGCGGTAACCTAGCCGCCGCAGCGTGCGCAGCGTGGTCCGGGCGCCGGGCATCAGTTCGAGCTGGTCGGCGACCTCGTCGATCACCGTGGCGGGCAGGCCCTTCAAGGTCGCCACCCGCTGCTGGAGCGACTCCGCGAAGTCCAGCTCGCCGCGCATGGCGGCCTCGGTGATCGCGGCGACGGCACCCTCGGCGCCCGCCCGTGCCGCCAGCATCTCGATCACCTCACCCTGGACCAGGGTGGAGTCGACGTCGAACACGATCAGCCGCTTGGAGCGCCGCTCCAGGCTGTACACCTCGACCGCCACGTCGACACGCTCGGCGCAGGACACGCGGTTCAAGGCGGCACGCAGGGCGGCGTCGGCTCCCGGGGGCACCGAGACCCGCAGCTCCAGGCCGGTGACGGGGTAGTCGGAGACACCGCGGATGAGGTCGATGTTGACGCCCAGCTCCGCGAGCTCGCGGGCGACCGCGCTGAACGCGCCGGCCGTGATCGGGCGGCCCAGCACGAAGATGGTGTGACTGGACGGATCCCGGATGATCGGCACGTCGTCGCTGCGCTCGATGCTGACGTCGAGCCCGAGCCCGACGATGGCCGATTCGACGTCGCCCCGCAACGCCGTGCTGTCGGCGACCTCGGCGGGGCAGGACACCAGCACGCCCAGCGTCAGCCGCCCTCGGATCACGACCTGTTCGACGTTGAGCAGTTCCAC
>NZ_JBYCLC010000194.1:0-16738 GCF_057473685.1 Mycobacterium sp. TH-M116
GCCAAGAAGGTGCCGGCCAAGAAGGTGCCGGCCAAGAAGGTGCCGGCCAAGAAGGTGCCGGCCAAGAAGGTGCCGGCCAAGAAGGTGCCGGCCACGCAAGCCGTCGCGAAAGCCCAGCCGAAGGTCACCGCCCCCGGCGAGGCGACACCCGAACCGCGTCCTCGAGGGCGCGCGTGAGCGAACCGGCCGCAGACACCAGCGCAGTCCTCAGCGCGCAGGATTCGCTGGTGTTGGCGTCCATGGCCTCGCCGGTCGAAATGGAGCTGATCACGGCCTGGGTGGAGCGGCAGCGGTCCGATCACCCGGGGGCCCGGGTCGATGTGCTGCAGCTGCCCGAACCCGACGCGCCGCCCTCGGCACTGGCCGCGCTGAAGCAGCAGCTCGAATCCGGTGACGACCGTTCGATCGTGCCGGTCCGGGTGTTCTGGTTGCCGCCACCGGATCGCAGCAGGCTCGCCAAGGTCGCGGGTCTGCTGCCCGGCCTGGATCCCTACCACCCCAACCAGCGCCGGCAACGCCGCATCCGCCGCGACGCTCCTGCCCGCGCCCGGGTGGTGGCCGGTGAGCCGGCCAAGGTGTCCGAACTGCGCCAGCAGTGGCGCGACACCACGGTGGGTGAAGACCCATGGGACTTCGCCGAGTTCGTCATCCGCCGCGCAATCCTGGCGATCGAACGCGTCGAGTACCGGATCCTCGGGCCGCAGTACAAGTCGCCGCGGCTACTCAAGCCGGAGATTCTGGCGTCGGCGCGGTTTCGCGCCGGCCTGCACAACATCCCGGGTGCCACCGTCGACGCCGCCGGGAAGATGCTCGACGAACTCGCCACCGGGTGGAGCAGGGTGTCCGTCGACCTCGTCTCCGTCCTCGGCCGGGCGATCAGCCGCGGATTCGATCCCGAGTTCGACTACGACGAGTACGAGGTGGCGGCCATGCGCTCCGGCCTGGAAGCGCACCCCGCGGTGCTGTTGTTCTCGCACCGGTCCTATATCGATGGCGCGGTGGTGCCGGTGGCGATGCAGGAGAACCGGCTGCCGCCGGTGCACGTGTTCGCCGGCATCAACCTGTCGTTCGGGTTGATGGGCCCGCTGCTGCGCCGGTCCGGCGTCATCTTCATCCGCCGCAACGTCGGTGACAACCCGCTCTACAAGTACGTCTTGCGCGAGTACGTCGGCTACATCGTGGAGAAGCGGTTCAATCTGAGCTGGTCCATCGAGGGCACTCGCTCGCGGACGGGCAAGATGCTGCCGCCCAAGCTCGGCCTGCTGGCCTACGTGGCCGACGCTTATCTGGACGGCCGCAGCGAAGACATCCTGCTGCAGCCGGTGTCGATCAGCTTCGACCAACTACACGAGACGGCCGAGTATGCCGCCTACGCCCGCGGCGGGGAGAAGACCCCCGAGGGTATCGGCTGGCTGTACAACTTCATCAGGGCGCAGGGCGAACGCAACTACGGCAAGATCTACGTTCGCTTCCCCGAGGCGGTGTCGATGCGCCAGTACCTGGGGCCGCAGCAGGGTCCACTCAGCCACGATCAGGACGCCAAAAAGCTTGCCCTGCAGAAGATTTCCTTCGAGGTGGCCTGGCGGATCCTGCAGGCCACTCCCGTCACCGCAACGGGGTTGGTGTGCGCGCTGCTGCTGACCACCCGCGGCACGGCGCTGACGCTCGACCAGTTGCATCACACCCTGCAGGACTCGCTGGGATACCTCGAACGCAAGCACACGCCGATGTCGACGAGCGCGCTGCGGCTGCGCACCCGCGCGGGCGTGCGCGCCGCGGTCGACGCGCTGTCCAACGGACACCCGATCACCCGGGTCGACAGCGGCCGGGAGCCGGTGTGGCATATCGCGCCCGAGGACGAACACACCGCGGCGTTCTACCGAAACTCGGTGATCCATGCGTTCCTGGAAACCTCGATAGTCGAACTCGCGCTGGCGCATGCCAGGCACGCTGACGGCGACCGACTGGCGGCGTTCTGGGATCAGGCGATGCGGTTACGCGATCTGCTCAAATTCGACTTCTATTTCGCCGACTCGGCGGCGTTTCGCGACAACATCGCCGAAGAAATGGCCTGGCACGATGACTGGGAAGCCCACGTTGCCGCCGGAGGCGACGACATCGACGCGATGCTGTTCGGCAAGCGCCCGCTGATGGCGGATGCGATGCTGCGGGTCTTCTTCGAGGCCTACGCGATCGTCGCCGACGTGCTGCGCGATGCCGCGCCGGACATCGGTCAGCCGGAACTGATGGAACTGGCGCTCGGGGTGGGGCGACAATACGTGGCACAGAACCGCGTCCGCAGCAACGAATCGGTGTCGACGCTGCTGTTCGCGACCGCGCGCCAGGTCGCCGCTGATCAAGGTCTGATCGCGCCCGCCGATCCCTGCGACGGCGGCCTCGCCGAACGGCGATTCGCTTTCCGGCGGGAGTTGCAGGACATCGTTCGCGACTTCGACTACGTCGAGCGGATTTCGCGCGACCGGTTCGTCGCCCGCGAGTTCACCGCGCGTCAGAGTCGCCGGGACACCCGAACACCCTGATCTCTGCCCGGGCGATCGGCGAAGGTCCCCTGGTGACCGTGGTGCCGGCTTTGCTCATCCAGTGTGCGCGCAGCGACGACCGCATGGCCCGGCGGCTGGACCGGGTGTCCGAACGCGACGACGATGCGGACCTGATCGCGGACAACGTGATGCTGGACGGGTTCGTGACGCGTTACTCGCCCCGCCGCACGCACCAACCCGCGAACTGATCCACAGTCACGACTTGATCCACAGGGATACCGGCCGCAGCCCATGTCGACGCGGATCCTGTCGGCGGTGCCGGGCTGAATGGCAGCCGGACCGGGCGGTGATGTGTTCGCCGGCCCGGAAAGCAACCGAGAAAGGGATCAGCAATGTTCGAAACCCCGTTCACCGTCGTCGGTCACATCGTCAACGACCTCCAGCGCCGCAAGGTCGGCGACCAGGAGGTGATCAAGTTCCGGGTGGCCAGCAACTCGCGCCGGCGCACCGGTGATGGCGGCTGGGAGCCCGGCCACTCCCTTTTCGTCACCGTGAACTGCTGGGGCAAGATGGTCACCGGTGTGGGCTCCGCACTGGGCAAGGGAGCCCCGGTGGTTGTCACGGGATACGTCTACACCAGCGAGTACGAGGACCGTGACGGCAATCGTCGTTCGTCGCTGGAGATGCGGGCCACCGCCGTCGGGCCGGACCTCTCGCGGTGCGTGGCGCGGATCGAAAAGCCCGCCTACACCGGCCCCGATCCGGCCCCGGCGCCTGCGGAAACCGCCGCCCCCGGCGACCCGGAACACTTCAGCGGGGGTGTTGCCGACGGTAGCCCGCTGCCGCTGTCGGCCTAGCGGCCGGCCCCGCGACGTCGGGCGATGCCTAGGATGGTCCGCGAGATCATTCTGTAAGACCAGAAAGGCAAAACCGCGGCATGGCTGAGTTCATCTACACGATGAAGAAGGTCCGCAAGGCGCACGGCGACAAGGTCATTTTGGACGACGTCACGCTGAGCTTCTACCCGGGCGCCAAGATCGGTGTCGTCGGCCCCAACGGCGCCGGCAAGTCGAGCGTCTTGCGGATCATGGCCGGGCTGGACAAGCCCAACAACGGTGATGCCTTTCTCGCCACTGGCGCCACCGTCGGCATCCTGCAGCAGGAGCCGCCCCTGAACGAGGAGAAGACCGTTCGCGGCAACGTGGAAGAGGGCTTGGGAGACATCAAAGTCAAGCTGGACCGCTTCAACGAGGTGGCCGAACTGATGGCCACCGACTACTCCGACGAGTTGATGGACGAAATGGGGCGGCTGCAGGAGGACCTCGACCACGCCGACGCATGGGACCTCGACTCGCAACTCGAGCAGGCCATGGACGCGCTGCGTTGCCCGCCGCCGGACGAGCCGGTGACCAATCTGTCTGGCGGTGAGCGCCGTCGCGTGGCGCTGTGCACGCTGCTGCTGTCCAAACCCGACCTGCTGCTGCTGGATGAGCCGACCAACCACCTGGACGCCGAGAGCGTGCAGTGGCTCGAGCAACACTTGGCCTCCTACGCGGGAGCCGTGCTGGCGGTCACCCATGATCGCTACTTCCTCGACAACGTCGCACAGTGGATCCTCGAGCTCGACCGAGGACGCGCCTACCCCTACGAAGGCAATTACTCGACCTACCTGGAGAAGAAGGCCGAGCGGCTGTCGGTGCAGGGCCGCAAGGACGCCAAGCTGCAGAAGCGGCTGGCCGACGAACTGGCATGGGTCCGGTCCGGGACGAAGGCGCGTCAGGCTAAAGGCAAGGCGCGCCTGCAGCGTTACGAGGAAATGGTCGCCGAGGCCGAAAAAACGCGGAAGCTCGACTTCGAGGAGATCCAGATCCCGGTCGGGCCGCGGCTGGGCAACGTGGTTGTCGAGGTGGATCACCTCGACAAGGGCTTCGGCGGGAACACCTTGATCAAGGACCTGTCCTTCACCCTGCCGCGCAACGGCATCGTCGGCGTGATCGGCCCGAACGGTGTCGGTAAGACCACGCTGTTCAAGACCATCGTGGGTCTCGAGGGGCCGGACAGCGGCACCGTCAAGGTCGGGGAAACGGTCAAGCTGAGTTATGTCGACCAGGACCGCGCCGGCATCGACCCCAAAAAGACCGTGTGGGAAGTGGTTTCGGACGGACTGGACTACATCGAGGTCGGCCAGAGCGAGGTGCCGTCCCGGGCTTACGTGTCGGCGTTCGGGTTCAAGGGCCCCGACCAGCAGAAGCCGGCGGGGGTCCTGTCCGGTGGTGAGCGCAACAGGCTCAACCTCGCACTGACGCTCAAGCAGGGCGGGAACCTGATCTTGCTCGACGAGCCGACCAATGACCTGGATGTCGAAACGCTGAGCTCGCTGGAGGACGCCCTGGAAAAGTTCCCCGGCTGTGCGGTGGTGATCTCGCACGATCGCTGGTTCCTCGACCGAACCTGCACGCACATCCTGGCGTGGGAGGGCGACGAGGACAACGAGGCCAAGTGGTTCTGGTTCGAGGGCAACTTCGGGGCATACGAGGAAAACAAAGTTGACCGGCTGGGCGTCGAGGCGGCCCGTCCGCACAGAGTGACCCACCGCAAGTTGACGCGCGACTGACGTCGGCCCACGCTGACACTCTTCGCTAGTTGGGAGCAATCGGTATGACGGTCGACCCCGGGGCCAGGCAGGACATCGAGCCGTGGACCACGTTCTCCCGGGACGCGGACATTCCTGCGTGGATCTCCACGGCCTACCTCGAGAGTTTTCGCGGTGCGCACACCGACGAACCCGGGGAAGCCGGGCCGGTCGAATCTCGCGTGGCCACCGCCATCGTGACTCCGGCGATGCTGGGTGCGCATTATCGGCTCGCAGAGCACCGCCCGGCCGGCGAGAGCTGTGTGGCCGTATACCCGCCGGACGACCCCGTCGGGTTCGGGCCCGCCCTGCAGGTTGTCACCGATCACGGCTGGATGTTGATGGACTCCGTCACGGTGCTGTTGCATCGTCTCGGTGTCGCCTACGTCGCCATCATGAACCCGGTGTTCGAGGTGCGTCGCAGCCCGGAAGGGGACCTGCGTGGCATCGGCCCAAAACCCCCCGGCGCGCCACCGGACGACGGCGAGGCGTGGATCCACGTGCAGTTGTCGCCGTCCGTCGACACCGCGGCGCTGGCCGAGGTCGAACGGCTGCTGTCCAGGGTGCTGGCCGATGTCGAACAGGTCGCCAGCGACGCGTCGGGGCTGATCGCCGCCCTCGAGCACGTCACCGCCGACGTCGAAGCCGACACCGACGGCCATTTCGCCGCACCCGACCGCGACGAAGTTGCCGCACTGTTGCGCTGGCTGGCCGACGGGAACTTCCTGTTGCTGGGCTACCAGCGTTGCCGGGTGCACGGCAGCGAGGTGTCCGGCGACGGGTCGCGGGGTCTGGGCGTGCTGCGGACGCGTACCGGATCTCGGCCGCGGCTGACCGACGACGACAAAATGCTGGTGCTGGCCCAGTCCGTGGTCGGCAGCTACCTGCGCTACGGCGCTTACCCGTATGCCATCGCGGTCCGCGAAAATCTTGGGGACACAAACAGGGGCATCGTCGAGCACCGCTTCGTCGGGCTGTTCACCATCACCGCCATGAACGCGGACGTGCTGGAAATCCCGATGGTCTCAGGCCGGGTCCGGGACGTGCTCACGATGGCCGACAGCGACCACGCCTACCCAGGGCAACTCCTTCTCGACGTCATCCAGACCATCCCTCGATCGGAGCTTTTCACCCTGAGCGCCGACAGGCTGTTGGCGATGGCCAAAGCTGTCGTGGATCTGGGATCTCAGCGGCGCGCGTTGTTGTTCCTGCGCGCGGACCGACTTCAATACTTCGTTTCCTGCCTGGTCTATGTGGCCCGCGACCGCTACACAACTCCCGTGCGGCGCCACATCGAGGACATCCTGATGCGCGAATTCGGCGGCACAAGGCTCGAATTCACCGCGCGCGTCAGCGAATCCCCCTGGGCATTAATGCATTTCATGGTCCGATTGCCCCCGAAAAAGGAGGGTCACGTCGCGCCCGACTCGGTCGACGTCTCCGAAGAGAACCGGGTGCGGATCCAGGCGCTGATCAGCGACGCCGCACAAACCTGGTCCGACCGGCTGCTCGGCGCCGCGGGCGACAAGATCTCGCTGGTGGACGCAGAGCATTACGCGGCCGCGTTGCCTGAGGCATACAAGCAGGCCGTCGCGCCCGTGGACGCCATCGACCACATCCGCATCATCGACGAGCTGACCGACGACTCAGTCAGGCTGGTGTTCTCCGACCGCGGCGAAGAAGGACTCGCGCAGCTCACCTGGTTTCTGGGAGGGCGCACCGCGTCGCTGAGTCAGCTGCTCCCGATGCTGCAGAGCATGGGCGTCGACGTGCTCGAGGAGCGGCCCTTCACCGTCACCCGCGCCGACGGCCTGCCGGTGTGGATCTATCAGTTCAAGATCTCGCCGCACCCGACCATCCCGCAGGCGTCGTCGGCCGAAGATCGCGACGCGACGGCGCAACGTTTCGCCGACGCGGTGACCGCGATCTGGCAGGGTCGCGTCGAGATCGACCGATTCAACGAGCTGGTGATGCGCGCGGGCCTGGCCTGGCAGCAGGTCGTGTTGCTGCGTGCCTACGCCAAATACCTGCGGCAGGCGGGTTTTCCCTATAGCCAGTCCCACATCGAGGCGGTGCTCAACGACCACCCCTCGACGGCGCGCTCGCTCGTCGCGTTGTTCGAAGCGCTGTTCAACCCCAACGCGTCGGGTTCGCCCGGGAGCCGCGACGCGCAAGCGGCGGCCAACGCCGTCGCCGCGGACATCGACGCGTTGCGCAGCCTGGACACCGACCGCATCCTGCGTGCCTTCGCGTCGCTGGTCCAGGCCACGCTGCGGACCAATTACTTCGTGACACGACCGGATTCGGTCCGCGCGCAGAATGTGTTGGCGCTCAAGCTCGACGCGCAGCTGGTCGGCGAGCTGCCGCTGCCGCGCCCCAAATACGAGATCTTCGTGTACTCCCCCCGCGTCGAGGGGGTGCACCTGCGGTTCGGTCCGGTCGCCCGTGGCGGGCTGCGCTGGTCGGACCGTCGCGACGACTTCCGCACCGAAATTCTGGGTCTGGTCAAGGCGCAGGCGGTGAAGAACGCCGTCATCGTGCCGGTCGGGGCCAAGGGTGGATTCGTCGTCAAGCGCCCGCCGCTACCCACCGGGGATCCCGCCGTCGATCGCGACGCAGGCCGCGCCGAAGGCGTGGCCTGCTACCAGCTGTTCGTCTCCGGGCTGCTGGAGGTCACCGACAACGTCGACCACACAACCGGCAAGGTCAATGCGCCGCCCGAGGTGGTGCGGCGTGACGGCGACGACGCTTACCTGGTGGTGGCCGCGGACAAAGGCACCGCCACGTTCTCCGACATCGCCAACGAGGTGGCCGAGTCATACGGGTTCTGGCTGGGCGACGCGTTCGCCTCCGGCGGGTCGGTCGGCTACGACCACAAGGCCATGGGCATCACCGCCAAGGGCACGTGGGAGGCCGTCAAACGGCATTTCCGGGAGATGGGGGTCGACACCCAGGCCGAGGACTTCACCGTCGTCGGTGTCGGCGACATGAGCGGTGACGTGTTCGGCAACGGGATGCTGCTGAGCAAGCACATCAAGCTGGTCGCCGCCTTCGACCACCGCCACGTGTTCCTTGACCCCGATCCCGATCCCGAGGCCTCCTGGGAGGAACGTCGGCGCCTGTTCGAGCTGGCGCGCTCGAGCTGGGACGACTACGACACGTCGCTGATCAGCGAGGGCGGCGGCGTTTATGCCCGCGAGCAGAAGTCGATACCGGTCAACGAGCGGGTCCGCACCGCCCTGGGCATCGACGGCGACGTCGACGAGATGGCCCCGCCCAGCCTGATCAAGGCGATTCTGCAGGCGCCGGTGGACCTGCTGTTCAACGGCGGGATCGGCACGTACATCAAGGCCGAATCCGAGTCCGACTCCGATGTGGGGGACCGCGCCAACGACCCGGTCCGCGTCAACGGAAACCAGGTGCGCGCCAAGGTGATCGGCGAAGGCGGCAACCTCGGTGTGACAGCCCTGGGTCGCGTCGAGTTCGACTTGTCCGGCGGCCGGATCAACACCGACGCGATGGACAACTCCGCCGGGGTGGACTGCTCGGACCACGAGGTCAACATCAAGATCCTGATCGACTCCCTGGTGAGCGTCGGCAAGGTCGACCCCGGCGAGCGCAAAGAGCTGCTGGAGTCGATGACCGACGAGGTGGCGAGGCTGGTGCTCACCGACAACGAGGATCAGAACGACCTGATCGGCACCAGCCGCGCGAACGCGGCCAGCCTGCTACCGGTGCATGAGCGGCAGATCAAGTACCTGGTCGAAGAACGTGGCCTCAACCGCGAACTGGAGGCGCTGCCGTCGGAGAAGGAAATCCGCCGCCGCTCGGAGGCGGGTATCGGGCTCACCTCGCCAGAACTGTGCACGCTGATGGCGCACGTCAAGCTCGGTCTCAAGGAGGACATGCTGGGCACCGAACTGCCCGAGCAGGACGTGTTCGCAACCCGGTTGCCGTTCTACTTCCCGACGCCGCTGCGGGAACGGTTCACCCCCGAGATCCGCGCACACCAGTTGCGCCGCGAGATCCTCACCACGATGCTGATCAACGATCTGGTGGACACCGGGGGTATCAGCTATGCCTTCCGGATCGCCGAAGACGTCGGCGTCCGGCCCGTCGACGCAATACGCACCTATGCCGCCACCGACGCCATCTTCGGGGTCGGCGACCTCTGGCGGCAGATCCGCGCGGCGGACATCCCGGTTGCCCTCTCGGACCGGCTCACGCTGGACACCCGTCGGCTGATCGACCGGGCCGGGCGCTGGCTGCTCAACTACCGTCCGCAGCCACTGGCTGTCGGCGCCGAGATCAACCGGTTCGCCGCCAAGGTCAAGGACCTGACCCCGCGGATGTCGGAGTGGCTGCGCGGCGATGACAAGGCGATCGTGGAAAAGGAGGCCGCGGAGTTTGCGTCGCAGGGCACGCCCGGGGACCTGGCCTACCTGATCGCCGCCGGTCTGTACCGTTACAGCCTGCTCGACATCATCGACATCGCCGACATCAACGAGATCGATGCTGCCGAGGTCGCCGACACCTATTTCGCGATGATGGACCGGCTGGGCACCGATGGGTTGCTGACCGCGGTGTCAGAGCTCCCTCGAAGCGATCGCTGGCATTCATTGGCTCGCTTGGCGATCCGTGATGACATCTACGGCTCGCTGCGTTCACTGTGTTTCGATGTGCTCGCCGTCGGCGAGCCCGACGAAACCGGCGAGGAGAAAATCGCGGAGTGGGAGCAGCTCAGTGCCTCGCGGGTGGAACGGGCCCGCCGGACGCTCACCGAGATCCAGGAGAGCGGGGCCAAGGATCTCGCCACGCTGTCGGTGGCCGCGCGACAGATCCGCAGGATGACCCGCACCAGCGGGCGAGGTTCCTCGAGTTGAGCATCGGCTTCGTCGCACCCGTGCCGGTGCGCTGGTCGGACATCGACATGTACCAGCACATCAACCACGCCACCACGGTCACAATCCTGGAAGAGGCCCGGATCCCGTTCCTCGCGGAGCCGTTCGCTCTCGACATCGCCACCGTCGGGTTGCTGATCGCGGATGTCCGGGTCACCTACAAGGCCCAGCTGCGCCTCGCCGACTCGCCTCTGCAGGTGACCATGTGGACCAAGCGGTTGCGGACGGTCGACTTCACGCTGGGCTACGAGGTGCGTTCGGCCAAAGCCGGCCCCGAGTCCAAGCCCGCCGTCATCGCCGAGTCACAGCTTGCCGCGGTCCACATCGAGGAGCAGCGACTGGTTCGGCTCTCGACCCAGCAACGGGAGTACCTGCAACGGTGGCTCCGGTAACAGCAGGGGGAGGCGAGCGCGGACTATGGCTGGGGCCGCAAGGTGGCCTCGCCCAACGCGCGGACCTGGCCACGTTCGTCGAGCGCGCGATGCGGCTCGACGACGCCGCGGTGATCCGGCTGCGCGCTCGCGCCGGCGGTCTGGTGACTGCCTGGGTGGCAACCGGTTTCGACGTGCTGGCCTGCCGCGTGGTGGGGGGTGCCGTGCGGCCCGCCGACCTGTCCGTGTCCGCGGACGGATTGGCGCGTGGCCTGTCCGCGATGGACACCGCAGGTTACGTGGATCCGGGCTTTTCGATGGACGCGGCGTGGCGGGGTGCGCTGCCGCCGGAATCCGGCTTCGTTCATGTCGACGACGTGCCGGCCCGGGTGATCCTGGACTTGGCCGAGCGCGGCGCGCGGCTGGCCAAGGAGCACAGCGGTTCCCACGGCCCGCCCGTCTCGCTGCTCGACCAGGAGGTGATCCGGGTCAGTTCGGCTGACGCCTGGGCAGAGGCGTCGGCGGATGCCACGGTGGGATTGCCCATGCGGTGCGTGTTCGCTTTGACCGCAATGGGATTCCTGCCGCAGCAGGCGGATGTCATACCCCCTGAAGAGGTCATCCGGGTCCGTGTCATGCCGAACTGGCTGCGCATCGACGCCAGGTTCGGCTCGGTGTACCGGCGTCGCGGCGACCCGGCGCTGGTGCTGCGCTGAGGATCAGGTCCTGGAAACAAAGCACCACACCAGCCGTTCCGGAGACACCCCGCCGATGTCCAGCGCGACGTCCACGGGAATGCTTCCTGATCCAGAAGCGTTGTCCGAGAAGCGATTCCGGCGGTCCTGGCCCTGGTGAGTTTCCACCTACCGGGCCGTACACCGACGGGACTAGATGAGCCAGGCCGCAGCGTCGGGTGGCAAGGCGTCGCCGACCGGCGGCGCGCTGGCCAGGATGACCTCTCCCCGCGGCAGCGGGATCGGGCGGTTGCCCGCATTGAGGACGCAGAGCAGCCCGCCCGCGCGGCGGAACATCAGCGCATCACGCGGCGCCGTCAGCCAGTCGATCTCGACGCCGTCGAATTCGTCACGGGTCTTGCGCAGTTCGATTGCCCGCTGGAAGAACGACAATGTCGACCCGGCGTCGGCGCGCTGCCTGTCGACGGTCAGCGCAGCCCAGTCCTGCGGCATCGGCAGCCAGGTGTCGGTGGCGCCGGAGAACCCGAACGGGGGAGCCTCGCCCGACCACGGCAACGGGACCCGGCAGGCATCGCGGCCCCGTTCGGTGTGACCGGAGCGTTCCCACGTCGGGTCCTGCAGCACCTCGTCGGGCAGGTCGACGTCGGGCAGGCCGAGTTCCTCACCGTTGTAGACGAACACCGCGCCCGGCAGGGCCAGCATCACCATCGCCATGGCGCGCGCCCGGGCCAGCCCGACCTCCCCGCCGCCGTAGCGGGTGACCTCCCGGCCCACATCGTGGTTGGACAACGTCCAGGTCGGCGTGGCATCCACGAGCGCCGCGGCCGCCAGGGAGTTCTCGATCGCGTCGCGGACCGCGGTGGCCTCGAAATCGGTTCGGGTCAGCCGGAAATTGAACCCGAGATGCAGCTCGTCCGGCCGCAGGTATTCCGCCCAGCGGCGGTTGTCGGTGACCCACACCTCGCCGACGGTCATCGCCCCCGGATACTCGTCGACCACCGTGCGGATGTCGCGGTGGATCGCGTGCACGTGCGGATTGTTGAAGCGCGGGTCGTCGTCGGTGTGGCGCAGTACCGTGCTGTCTTCTTTGGCGTCCGGCAGGCCCGGCGGCTTGGCCATTCCGTGCGCCACGTCGATGCGGAAGCCGTCGACGCCGCGCTCCAGCCAGAACCGCAGCGTCTTCTCGAAGTCGTCGAAGACCTCGGGATTGTCCCAATTGAGATCCGGCTGCTCGGTGTCGAACAGATGCAGATACCACTGGCCGGGGTTGCCGTCCGGTTCGACCACCCGCGTCCAGGCCGGGCCGCCGAACACCGACTCCCAGTTGTTCGGCGGCGCCGACCCGTCGGGGCCCCGCCCGTCGCGGAAGAAATACCGATCGCGCGCCTCAGTGCCCGGGCCCGCGGCCAGCGCCGCCCGAAACCACGGATGCCGGGAGCTGGTGTGGTTGGGAACCACGTCCATCGTCACCTTGATGCCGCGACCGTGCGCGGCCGCGACAAGTCGCTCGAACGCCGCGAGCCCGCCGAACAACGGGTCGATGTCGCGAGGGTCCGCCACGTCGTATCCGTGATCGGCCATCGGAGACACGGTGACGGGGTTGAGCCAGATCGCGTCGACACCGAGCTCGTCCAGGTGGCCCAGCCGGGCCGTCAGACCGTCCAGGTCGCCCACCCCGTCGCCGTTGCTGTCAGCGAACGACCGCGGATAGACCTGGTAGAAGACCGCGTTCGACCACCACGGCCGCTCCCTCGTGTCCGCCATCAGATCGTCGAGTTCACGAGGGAGTGGGCGGCCATCTCGAGGTAGTCCAGCAGCTCTTTGCGGTGTTCGTCGTCGAGCCTCGTCGCGTCGATGGACGCGACCGCGGTGTGCATGCACCTCAGCCACGCATCCCGCTCGATGGGCGTGATCCGGAATCGGGCGTGCCGCATCCGCAGCCGCGGGTGGCCGCGTTGGTCGGAGTACGTCCGGGGGCCGCCCCAGTACTGCTCGAGAAACATCCGCAACCGTTCCTCGGCCCCCGCCAGGTCGTCGGCCGGGTACAGCTCGCGCAGCACCTCGTCCTCGGGGACCTGCTCGTAGAACCGCGACACGATCGCGTTGAAGGTTTCGGCACCGCCGACAGCGTCGTAGAAGCTCACCTGATCCATCCCCTCCATTGTGATGCATCGGCGGGCCGGCGGGGCGCGCCGGGCACGAACCCGCATCAAGTCTTGCCTGCTGTTCACCGGATGGACACGGCTCACCCGGGGAATAGGGGTGCGATCTGCGGCGAATCATGGTGGACTGTCGGCGGAGGATCTATGGCGCAGGGCAACAGACGCCGCAGCCACCGCAGTACCGGTGCCGCGGCCGGGTCGACCGGGCCTGCTACCGCGTCATGCCTGCACAGCGTCGACAGTTACCCACCCGCCCGCCAGGAAAGCTCATCGATCTGGAGCCGCCGCCGGGTGCTGTTGCTGAACTCCACGTACGAACCGCTGACGGCACTGCCCATGCGGCGTGCCATCGTGATGGTGATCTGCGGCAAGGCCGACGTCGTGCACCACGACCCGGTGGGGCCGACGATCCACTCGGCGACCAGGACGATCGTGGTGCCGTCGGTGATCCAACTGCGGGCCTTCGTGCGGGTGCCATACCGCGCCCGCGTGCCGATGACCCGTGCCGCTCTGATGCATCGCGACCGTTTCTGCTGCGCCTACTGCGGCGCGAAGGCCGACACCGTGGACCACGTGGTGCCGCGCAGCCGCGGCGGCGGCCATTCCTGGGAGAATTGCGTCGCCTGCTGCTCGACGTGCAACCACCGCAAGGGCGACAAGCTGCTCAGCGAACTCGGTTGGGCGCTGCGCCGAGCGCCGAGGCCGCCGACGGGACCACACTGGAGGCTGCTGTCGACGGTCAAGGAGTTGGACCCGGCTTGGGCCCGCTATCTCGGTGAAGGCGCGGCTTAGCAGGTCCGGGGCTCGTTCGACGCCGATCCTGGTGTCCCGAAAGCTGCCGCGGTGGGATACGGTTTGCGTCGTGAGCGTTATGCAGATGCACCTGTTCTTCGTCGGAATCCCGCTGCTGCTGGTGATCCTGCTGGCGGTGCCGATCTTCTCCCGCAAGGGGCCGCACCCCGCGGCCTACAAGCTCTCGGAACCGTGGACACATCCGCCGATCCTGTGGGCCGCTACGGACGAAGCCGTCGGACATTCGCACGGTGGGCACGACACAGCGAAGTTCTCAGTGGGAGGTGGCGCCAGTGGCACCTGGTGAGGTAGCGACGATCCAGCACGGCGACCTGCCCGAGGGCGCCGTGATCACCAGCAGCGGCCGGATCTCGGCGGTCACCGAACCCGGCGAACTGTCGGTGCACTACCCGTTCCCGATCAAAGACCTTGTCGCCATCGACGACGCACTCAAGTACAGCTCGCGGGCGTCCAAGGCGCGGTTCGCCATCTATCTTGGCGAGCTGGGCAACGACACCGCCGCGCGGGCCCGCGAGATCCTGGCCAAGGTCCCGACGCCGGACAACGCGGTGCTGCTCGCCGTCTCGCCCGACCAGTGTGCCGTCGAAGTTGTCTACGGCTCTGGGGTCCGGGGCCGCGGCGCGGAGTCGGCTGCACCCCTGGGAATTGCCGCGGCCACATCGGCGTTCGAGCAGGGCGACTTGGTCGACGGGCTGATCAGCGCCGTCCGGGTGATCAGCGCCGGGATCTCCCCGGCCTGAGCGGCCCGCCGAACGCTGTCAGCCGGCGGCGTCCAGTTTTCGGGCCTTCAGGGCCCGTTTGACCCCGGCCTGGCCTTCCAGCACGAGCCTGCGCAGGGCCGGCGGCACCTCCGAATCCGGGGCGCGCAGGAACTCGTCGGCGGCGGCGACACCGGCGTCGCCGATGTCCCAGTGGGGGTACAGGCCGATCACCACGGTCTGGGCGACCTCGCTGGAGCGACGCGCCCACACCCCGGGTATCGCCTCGAAGTAGCGCGCCGTGAACGGTGTGAGCAGCTCGCCCTGTCCGGGCGCCGCGATGCCGGCGATCATCGACCGGGCCGTGATGTTGGCCAGGGTGTCGTCCTCGACCACCTTGGTCCAGGCCTCTTCCTTGACCCGCGGCTGTGGGCGGGCCGCCGCTGCCTGGGCGGCGTTCCGCCGGCCCGCGGCGGTCGCGTCACGCTGGGCCTCGGCATCGATGAACGGGGTCTCGGGCCCGTCGGCGTCGATCGCGCCGGCGGTCGCCAGCGCGGTCACGATGCGCCAGCGCAGGTCTGTGTCGATCTCCAGACCGGCCAGACCCTGCGCGGCCGGGCCCTGAGAAGCTGAGTCGAGCAGAGCCGTCAGCGTTTCGACGTGGCGGGGCGAGAGCACCGAGGAGCACAGCGTGTTGACGAACGCGAGCTGGTGGTCGGACCCCGGTTGCGCGCCGCGCGCCAGCTCCAACAACCGGTCGGCGAACGCCGGCCAGCCCCGTTCGCGCGCCCAGCCCGGCTCGGCGTAGGACGCCAGCGCCGTCTGCGCCTGCATCAGCAGCCGCTGCGCGACGCCGACCTCGGTCTCGGCCTGTACCCCGCCGGACACCAGCGCCACGAAGTCCCGGGCCCGCATCTCGGCCTCGCGCGTCATCTCCCACGCCGCCGACCACACCAGCGAGCGGGGCAGCGGTTCGGCGATGTCGGCGATCCGCTCCAGCGCGGTGCGAAGTGACTCGGCATCGAGGCGCAGCGAGCAGTACGTCAGGTCGTCGTCGTTGACCAGGACGAGCTTGCCGCGCGAAACACCCACCAGCGCGGGCACCTCCGTCTGCGGACCCTCGACGTCGAGTTCCTCCCGGTGCACCCGGACCAGCTTGCCGGACCGATCGTCGTCGTAGATGCCGATCGCCAGCCGGTGCACCCGGGTCTCCCCGGCGCCCGGCGCGGCGCCGCTCTGGGCCACCGCGAACCGGGTGAATTCGCCGTCGGAGTCGACGTCGAACTCCGGCCGCAGTGTGTTCAGTCCGGTGGTCTTCAGCCACTGCTGACCCCAGTCAGACAGATCCCGCCCGGAGGCCTTCTCCAGGGCGGCGATCAGGTCGGCGAACGTGGCGTTGCCGAACGCGTGGTCGCGGAAGTAGTCGCGCAGCCCGGCCAGGAAATGCTCCAGACCCACGTAGGCGACCAGTTGCTTGAGCACCGAAGCACCCTTGGCGTAGGTGATTCCGTCGAAGTTCACCTCCACGGCGGCGAGGTCGGGGATCTCCGCGGCGATCGGGTGCGTCGAGGGCAACTGGTCCTGGCGGTAGGCCCACGACTTCTCGACGGTGGCGAACGTCGTCCAGGCCTCGGTGAACTCGGTGGCCTCGGCCTGGCACAACACCGACGCGAACGTCGCGAACGACTCGTTGAGCCACAGGTCGTCCCACCAGGTCATGGTGACCAGGTCGCCGAACCACATGTGCGCCATCTCGTGCAGCACCGTCTCGGCACGCCGCTCGTAGGAGGCGCGGGTGACCTTGCTGCGGAAGACATAGTCCTCGAGGAATGTCACCGCGCCGGCGTTTTCCATTGCGCCGGCATTGAATTCGGGGACGAACAGCTGGTCATACTTGCCGAACGCGTACGGTATGCCGAAGTTGTCGTGATAGAAGCCGAATCCCTGCTTGGTCTGGGTGAACAA
>NZ_JBYCLC010000195.1:0-13170 GCF_057473685.1 Mycobacterium sp. TH-M116
CACGGCCGCGGGGACGAACAGCTGCTATCGGGTGTCGCCGTCCGGCTGGTCGTATCCCGGGTGCGCGACCGCGAGCCGGCGCCCCACCAGGGAGCGCAGGCAGGCGGTGAGCTCCTCGGCGCGCCCGTCCAGGTCGCCGGCCCGGATCGCGGTGGCGAGCTCCTCCTCGTCGCCGTAGCCCAGGCGGGCCAGCGCCGCGTTGCTTTCCTCCTCGCTCTCGTCGAGCAGTTCCCGCTCGACGATGCGCAACGCGTTGGCGGCCACACGGGCGTGGAAGTTGACCTGTCCGGTCGTGGCTTCCCGGACTTCGGATTCGAGGAACTCGGCGACCGCGGCGACGAGTTCGGCCGCCAGCGGGCGGCCGTAGGCGCCGATCACGGGGCAACCTTCGACTGCGGGCCCTCGAGCAGGTCGAGCAGGTCCCATTCGGTCTCGCAGACGCGACGGCCGATCGTCGCCAACTCCACCGAACGGTTCTGCCCGCTCAGATGCCGCTCGGCCTGGTAGCGGCAGATGACACCCCAGCGCAGCGTCGCCAGCACCCGCCACCAGTGCAGCGCCACCCGGTCGACGCTGGTCCCGCCGGCCTCCTCGTAGGCCGCCAGGAAGCTCTCGACGCTGCCCAGGCCCCCAGCGCCCAGGCTGGCCGGGGCGCCGAACCGCCAGGCCCGGATGCAGAACCAGGCCAGGTCTTCGTAGGCCTGCCCGGCGTGCACCAGTTCCCAGTCGAGAACCGCGGCCAGGTCGGCGCCGTCGACGATGAGGTTTCCCATCCGGAAGTCGCCGTGCACCAGGACCCGCGCCGAGGGTCGGGGTCGGCGGGCGGCCAGCCACCGGAACGCCCATTCGAACGTGGCGGTGGTGTCGCCCATCGCGTCGAGTCGCTCGCGCCACTGAGCGAGTGGGTCCTCCGGGTTCAGCCCGGGCAGGTCGGGGTCGGCCCGGTGGATGGCGGCCAGCGCCCGCGCGCACTGGCGGAGCAGCCCGGAGCGGGCCTCGTACCCGCGGCCGCCGGCGTCGAGCTGGCGCTGGATGCGCCGGACGATGGTCTCGCCGGCGACGGCATCGCAGATGAGAAACGGATTCCCCAGTGCGGCAACGGAATCATCGGCGATCAGGACGTGGGGGACCGGTGCGCCGGCCGCGGCCGCCGCGGCCTGCGCGCGGGCCTCGAGCTCCATGCCGGCGTGCACGTCGTCGGGGGGACCGATGCGCAAGATCAGCGCCCGGCGCTTGCCGCCCGTGACGGCGTCGAACGCCCAGGTGGTGCGGCTGGCGCCGCCGGTCAGCGTGCGCAGATTCTCGACGGCGGTGCCGGCGCCGAGGACGCCCGCGAGAACCTCGGTCAGCCTGCCGGACAGCTCCGGTACGGCCGTCACTTCTGACCGAACTTGAACAGCCGCTGCGCTACTCGGCGGATCTGGATCTCCTCGGCGCCCTCGGTGATCCGGTAGCGGCGGTGGTGGCGGTAGATGTGCTCGAAGGGTTCGTGGCGGCTGTACCCGAGGCCGCCGAAGACCTGCATGGCGCGGTCGGCGGCGTCGCAGACCAGCCGGTTTGCGCGGTAGTTGGCCATCGAGACCTTGTCGGAGACCTCCATGTGGTGATCGCGATCCAGGTGCCAGGCGGCGTACTGCACGAGCAGCCGCACCATTTGCGCCTCGGTCGCCAACTCGGCCAGCGGCCACTGCACGGCCTGGTTGACCGCCAGCGGCTTACCGAACACCGTGCGCTGCCCGGCGTACGCGGCGGCACGGTCGATGCAGTACTGCGCGGCGCCCAGGCTGCTCGCCGCTTGCCGGATCCGGTTTTCGTGCAGGAAGGTCTGGGCGACGTCCAGGCCGCTATCCACCTCGCCGAGCACCGCGTCGGCGGGCACCCGCACGTCGGTCAGTTCGACTTCGCCGTGGTCGGTGGGCATGTTGAACGTCCACCAGTAGTACGGGACGTTGAATCCCGGCGCGTCGGTGGGAACCAGGAACGCGGTGATACCCCGGGCCTGTCCCGCCTCCCCGGAGGTCCGGGCGAAGACCAGGTCGTGGGTGGCGCGGTGCACGCCGGTGTTGAACCGCTTGGCGCCGTTGATCACCCAGCCGTCCCCGTCGGGTTCGGCGCGGGTCTCCAGCCAGGTCGCATCCGAGCCGTGCCGCGGTTCGGTCAACCCGAACGCCAGGGAGCGTTCCCCGGTGATCAGCGCCTCGGACCACAGCTGCCGCTGCTCGTCGGTGCCGAACCGCTCCATCATGATCACCTGCGGGAAGTTCCCGACGATCGACGACTCGTTTTGTAAGTCGTTGTGCAGCCCGAGGCCCTTGTGCGCTAGATGTTCCCGGATCACCGCCATGTCGAGGTTGGTGCCGTCGCGTCCGCCCACCGAAGCGGGCAACCCGTAGCGCAGCCACCCTGCCTGGTCGGCCCGGCGGCGCATCTCGGCGAGCAGCTCCTCCCATTCGCGCGTCGGGATGCCGTCGTTGTCCCAGTCGGTGCGGGCATGCTCGCGGCGCTTGTCGAAATACTGGATGTGATCGCGTTCCAGCGGCGTGATCTCGGCCTCGACGAACGCGTCCATCTCGGCAAGCAGCGCCGGAAGATGCTCGGGGAGAGTGAAATCCATGATGATCTCCTTACGTGGCCGCGCGGCCGGCTCGACGGCAGCCCGGGTCTGGCGGCCATGGGTGGTCAGGTTCGCTGCGGGTACCGGTTCCGGATCCGGTCGCCGGCGCGCACCAGCGCGCTCGGCAGGTCATGGCCGACAACCGCTTTCGCGACGCCGGCGGCGGCGATGGCGGCCCGCAGGTCCACGTCGACGGTGATGCCGCTGTCGGTCAGCAGGTACACCAGATCCTCGGTGGCGATGTTGCCGGTGGCGCCCGGCGCGAACGGGCAGCCGCCCAGCCCGCCGGCCGAGGCGTCCAGGCGGGTGAGGCCGGCCTGCACCGCCGCGTAGGCGCTGGCCAGCCCCGCGCCGCGGGTGTTGTGGAAGTGTCCGCCCAGCGGCAGGTCGCCGATCACCGGCTGTAGTTGGGCGATCAGCGAACTCACCCGTCCCGGGGTGGTGGTGCCGATCGTGTCGGCGATGCAGAACCGGTCGGCCCCCCGCTCGCGGGCGGCCGCGGCGATCTCGAGGACCCGCTGCGGCGGGGTGGGGCCCTCGAACGGGCAGTCCCACGCGGTCGCCACGATGACCTCCACGCTGACGCCCCCGTCATGGGCGATGGCGACGATATCGTCGATCTGAGCGGTGGACTCGGCGGCGGACCGCCCGACGTTGGCCCGGCTGAAGGCGTCGCTGGCCGCCACCACGTATTCGATCGATCGCAGTCCCGCCGCGACGGCCCGTCTGGCGCCGTTCGGGCTGGCGACCAGGGCGGAGAACGCGATGTCGGGGTAGGCGCGCAGGTGTGTGGCCAGTTCGGCGGCATCGGCCATCGACGGCACCTTCGACGGTGAGACGAACGCCGTCGCCTCCACCTCGCGGACGCCCGTGGCGGCCACCGCGGCCAGCAGGTCGAGCTTGGCCGACAGCGGGATCGGCTTCTCGATCTGCAGGCCGTCGCGCAGTGCGACCTCGCGGATGTCGACGTGGGGCGTCACAGCACCCCCTCGGCCCGAAGCTCCGCGAGCTCCGCGGGCGTCTTGCCCAGCAGCCCGATGTAGACGTCGTCGTTGTGTTGTCCCGGCCGGGCCGGGCCCGCGTTGCGGACGCCGCCGGGCGACTCGGAGAGCACCGGCACGACGCCCGGGCCCAGCACCGTGCGCCGCAGCCGCTCGTCGTAGTGCTCGACCAGCATGTCGCGGGCGCGCAGCTGCGGATCGTGCACCACCTCCGCGACGGTGTTGATCGGACCCGCGATCACCCCTGCGGCGGAGAGGGTTTCGATGATCTCGCCGGCGTCGCGCTGCGCGGCCCAGTCGCCGATGATCGCGTCGAGCTCGTCCTGGTTGCGCCCGCGGGCCACGTGGGTGGCGAACCTGTCGTCTCCTGCCAGCTCCGGGCGGCCCATCGCCGTGCACAGCCGGGCGAAGACGGTGTCCTGGTTGGCGGCGATCACCACCCAGGAGCCGTCCGCGCTGCGGTAGATGTTGGACGGTGCGATGCCGTCCAGCCGGGTGCCCGACGGTCCGCGCACCACCCCGCCGACGTCGTAGTCCGCAATGGTGGATTCCTGTACAGCCAAACAGGATTCGGTTAGTGCGACGTCGACGACCTGGCCGCGCCCGGTGACGCCGCGGCGGTACAGGGCGGCCAGCGCGCCCTGGGCGCCGAACATGCCGGCCAGGCTGTCGCCCAGCGAGAGCGCGAGGCGGGGCGGCGGTCCGCCGGGGAAACCGTTGAGGTGCCGCAGCCCGGAGGCGGCTTCGGCGACCGAGGCGTATCCGGGCTTGTGCGCGTCGGGCCCGGTCTGCCCGTACCCGGAGACCCGGACCAGGATGACCCCCGGGTTGGTTGCGCTGAGCACGTCATAGCCCAGCGCCCACTTCTCCAGGGTGCCCGGCCGGAAGTTCTCCACCACGATGTCGGATTCCTCGACGAGGTCGAGGAACAGCTCTCTGCCGCGCGGGCGGCGCAGGTCCAGTGTGACGGCCCGTTTGTTGCGCGCGTGCACCGTCCAGAAGACGTGCTGCCCGTCAACCTCGGCCTGGCCCCAGGTGCGCAGCGGGTCCGGCGCGCCGGGGAGTTCCACCTTGATGACGTCGGCGCCCATGTCTCCCAGCAGGCGCCCGGCGAACGGTCCGGCGATCAAGGTGCCCAGTTCGAGCACCCGGATGCCGTCGAGGGGCCCAGCCGTCATCAGGGTCTCGCGAAATCGTGGCGGACCATCCGGTCGGTGACGATGTCGGCCGCAGCGCGCAGCTTGTCGCGCTGGTCAGGGCCCGCGTAACAGTGGGTTGTGCCGGGAATTTCGTGCATCTCCTTGTCGTGGTGGTCATCGCGCGCGATCGCATCGAACAGCCGTCGGGTGTGGCAGGGCGTGCAGGTGCCGTCGGTCAGATTACCGATCACCGGCGCCGGGACGGCGATGTCCCGCCCGCACGCCACCCCGTCGCCGCGGGCGTCGTCGTCACTCCACTGTGACAGCCGGCCCCGCAACGCGGCGAAGCGGGCTGGCCCAGGGCTGGCCCGACGGGGCTCAATGTTCACCACGCGGGGGTCGCCCAGGTCGCAGGTTCCCGGGCCGCGTTCGTTGGGGTCGACCGTGGGGGGATCGTCGGTGAACATGTGGCCGCGAGACATAAACCAGCGCGCACTGCTGCGGCGTGTCTTCGCCGACGTTTATGTGTCGAGCAATAAGGCCGGCACCCGTGCCCTCACCGCGGCGGGCATCAGTCCCGGACGCGCAGCACGACTTTCCCCTTGGCGGTGCGGTTCTCCAGCGACGCGACGGCGGCGGCGGCCTGCTCGAGCGGGTAGACCACCGGGTCCGGCGGGGTCAGCCGCCCGGAGCTGAGCAGTTCCTCGAGGCCACTCCACTGCTCGGCCAGCGCGTTGGGGTGAGTGCCGGCCCAGGCGCCCCACCCGACACCTACGACGTCGATGTTGTTGAGCAGCAAGCGGTTCACCTTCACCGTGGGAATCTCGCCACCGGTGAACCCGATGACCAGCAGCCGTCCCCCCGGCGCGAGCGAGCGCAACGAGTCGGTGAACCTGTCGCCGCCGACCGGGTCGACGACGACGTCGGCCCCGCGCCCGTCGGTCAACTCCTTGACCGCGTCCTTGAAGCCCTCGGCCAGCACCACGTCCGTCGCGCCGGCGGCGGTGGCAATCTCCGACTTCTCCGGCGTGCTGACCACCGCGATGGTGCGTGACGCCCCGAGCACCGGCGCCAGGCGCAGCGCCGAGGTCCCGATGCCCCCGGCCGCGCCGTGCACCAGGACCGTGTCGCCGTGGGCCAGCCGGCCGCGGACCGTCAGCGCGAAGTACACCGTCAGGTCGTTGAACAGCAGGCCGGCGCCCGCCTCGAAGCTGACGTTGTCGGGCAGCCTGAACACCCGGTCCGGCGACAGCACCGCGATCTCGGCCATGCCGCCGGACAGCATCGTCAGGCCGACCACCCGGTCGCCGGCGCGCACGTGGGCGCCCTCGGGCGCCGATCGCACCACCCCGGCGATCTCGGCGCCCAGCACGAACGGCGGCTCCGGCCGGTACTGATAGAGGCCTCGGGACAGCAGCGCGTCGGGGAACGCGACCCCGGCGGCGTGCACGTCGACGACGACACCGTCGCCTCGTGGTTCCTCGGCCTCGCCCACCTCGATGGCCTCCGGGCCGTCCAGGCGGGTCACTTGTGCTGCGCGCATGACACCTCCATCGTCGTAGCCGACAGCCTACGTCCGGCTCAGACGCAGCCGGCGACCCGCACCACCGGTCGGCCGGAGTGCGCGCCGGCCCGACGCCGGCCCGGAGGTTTCGCCGAACGTGCACACAGTGCGAAAATTCGGTCGAAATCTGGCCATGGTCGCACGCTGGGCGCGACGCGTTGACGCTACTTGAGCTCGGCCGACGACAGTCCCAGCAGGCGGCGGGCGACCACCAGCTGCTGGATCTGCTGGGTGCCCTCGAAGATGTCGAGGATCTTGGAGTCGCGCGCCCACTTCTCCAGCAGCGTTTGCTCGGAATAACCGGCGGTGCCGGCCAATTCGACCGTCTTGCAGGTGATGTCGGTGGCCACCCGGCCGGCCTTGGCCTTGCTCATCGAGGCCTCTTTGGAGTTGGGGATGTTGTTGTCGGCCTGCCATGCCGCGCGCAGGGCCAGCAGGTAGCTGGCCTCCCAGTCGGCTTCCATGCGCAGGAACTCGGCCGCCGCGGCACTCTGGACGTGCGACGGCCTGTCGTAGGAGATCTCCACCCCGGCCTGGGTGAGGATCTTGCGGATCTCCTCCAGCGCGGCGCGGGCGACCCCGACGGCCATGGCCGCCACGATCGGGCGGGTGTTGTCGAAGGTCTCCATCACCCCGGAAAACCCTTTGCCCACTTCTATTTCCGGGGTTCCCAAGAGGTTTTCCTTCGGGATCCGGACGTTGTCGAAGCGGATCGCCGCGGTGTCGGAGCCCTTGATGCCGAGCTTGTGCTCGAGTCGCTCGACCGTGACGCCGGGATGTTCACGCGGGACAACGAACGACTTGATCGCCGCGCGGCCCGCCGACTTGTCCAGCGTGGCCCACACCACGATGTGGGTGGCACGCGAACCGGCCGTGACATAGATCTTTTCGCCGTTGATGACGTACTCGTCGCCGTCCAGCTTGGCGGTGGTGGACACGGCCGCCGAATCCGACCCGAAGTCCGGTTCGGTGATCGCCATCGCCGCCCACACCTTGCCCAGGCGTTCCAGCTGCTCGTCGGTGGCGACCGCGGAGATGGCCGCGTTGCCCAGCCCCTGATAGGGGACCGAGAGCATCATCGCCAGATCGCCCCAGCTGGCCTCCAAGGTCTGCAGCAGTGCGGCCATGTTGGCGCCGTTGTGGTTGGTGTCCTGCCGTTCCGCCCCGTCGCGCAGCGCGCCCGCTGCGGCGAAGGCCATCGCGGAGGAGGCGCCCTCGAACAGGCTGAAGAGAGTGTCGAGTTCGACCGGGTAGGCATGCTCGTTAAGGTCGTATTTGCGCGCGATCGGCCGCATCAACTCGGCGGCGCCCTGATGTGTGGTGTCCATCACCGCTTGCAGTTTGCGGGGAAGCTCCAAATTGATTGCCATGGTTGAACTTTCGGGTTGAACTTTCGGATCGGGGTGGACTAGCTAGTCAAGACGGGGCTCAGATGACGACGACGCCCTCGGCGACGCCGATGGCCCGCAGGTCGCGGTACCAGCGCTCGACCGGGTGCTCTTTGGTGTAGCCGTGGCCGCCGAGCAGCTGCACGCCGTCCAGACCTATCTGCATGCCTTTGTCGGCGCCGAGCCGCTTGGCCAGCGCCGCCTCACGGGTGAAGGTGAGGCCCTGTTCGGCCCGCGCTGCGCCGCGCCAGGTGATCAAGCGCAGACCGTCGAGTTCGATGGCGATGTTGGCGCACATGAACGCAACGGCCTGACGGTGGGCGACCGGCTCGCCGAAGGCATGGCGTTGCTTGACGTAGGGCACCACGTAGTCCAGGACCGCGTGCGAAGTGCCCACCGCGAGCGCCGCCCAGCCCAGCCGGGACAGCGCCAGCGCTTCGGAGTAATCATCCTCGCAGGCTTCGTCTTCGCCGAGCCGGGCGTTCAGTGGCACCGACACTCCGGAGAATTCGACCTGGCCGAGTGCCGCCGCGCGGATCCCCATGCTCGGATCGGCTTTGACGGTCACCCCCGCACAGGACGATTCGACGACGAACAAGGCGGGCTTGCCGTTCAGTTGCGCCCCGACGATGAACAGCTCGGTGTCGGACGCGGCGGGCACCAGTGACTTCACGCCGTCGAGCCGGTAGCCGCTGGGCGTGCGCACCGCCGTCGTCCGCAACCGGGTGGGGTCGAACAGCGGGTGGGGTTCGGCGATGGCGACGCAGGCCTGCGGGACGTTCTCGCCGGCGAACTCGGGCAGGTAGGTGGCCTGCTGTTCGGCGCTGCCCCAGTGGGTCAGCGCCGATGCCACGCCGCCCGGGGCCATAATCGGCAACGCCAGGCCCATGTCACCGTAGGCGAGCGCCTCGGCCACCAGCACGTTGGTCACGCTGGAGCGGTGCGCGGCGGCGCCGTCGAAGTCCTCGGGAATGTTGATCGCTGTGATACCCAGTTCAGCGGCCTTGGCGATCAGGTCGCGCGGGTAGGTGGCGGCCTCGTCGGCGTCGCGTGCGGCCGGCCGCAGGATCTCTTCGGCGAATTCCCCGACCGTTTCGACGATCAGTTTCTGGTCCTCGTCGGGCGTCAGGTCGAAATAGTCCTTGCCGCTGGACTTCAGTCGGGTCGGTCCGCTGCGCAGGTTCGCGACTCTGGTGAACTGGCGGGAAGCCGCCGCGCCGGTGGAGAAGATCGTCTTGGTGCCGTAGCGCAGGCCGCGGTTGAGCGGGCCCCGCAGGCGGTACTTGTCCAGGAAGTCCTGGCCGACGAGCGGGGTGATCAGCGCGATCGCGACGTCGATAGCGGACCGCCGGTGCGGTTGCATGCCCACGCCGCTGATGCCGCCGCCCCGTGTGGGCCTGCGGGATGAACTGGAGCTCGAACCGGAACGGGTTGCGGTCATGTCGGCGGCTTCTGTCGTCGGGGAAGTGGGGACTTTATCTTACTCTAAAGTAAGATAAAGTATTCCGCAGCCTGTTGTCTAATTCACAGAAATCCTGCCCAGCACCTGCTGGTGCAACACGCCGTTGGTGGCCAGGGCGCTGCCGCGGTGCGGGCCCGCCACCCCGTCCAGGCCGGTGAAGGCCCCACCCGCTTCGCGCACCAGGATGTCGATCGCGGCCAGGTCCCACACCGAAACCTCCGGTTCGGCGGCGATGTCGACGGCCCCTTCCGCGAGGAGGCAGTAGGACAGAAAGTCGCCATAGCCGCGTACCCGCCACACGGCGTCGGTCAATTCGATGAAGCTCTCGCGCAGCCCGCGCTGCGCCCACCCCGACAGGCTCGAGAACGACAGGCTGGCCGAATCCAGCTGTGCCACTGCCGAAACCGACAGCCGGCGTGGGGGGGCGCCGTCGACGCCGGCGAAGGCGCCGCGACCGCGGGCCGCCCACCACCGGCGCCGCAGCGCGGGCGCGCTCACCACGCCGACCGTCGGGACGCCGTCGTCGAGCAATGCGATCAGGCTGGCCCACACGGGCACCCCGCGGACGAAATTCTTGGTTCCGTCGATCGGGTCGATGACCCACTGCCGGCCGCGGAAAGTCGTTGTCCCGCCGAATTCCTCGCCGAGCACGCTGTCGCCTGGCCGGTCACGCCCGAGCAGCTCACGCAGTTCGGTCTCGACGGCGCGATCGGCGTCGGTGACCGGGGTCAGGTCCGGCTTGGTGTCGACGTGCAGGTCCAGCGCGCCGAACCGGGCGCGGGTGACGGTGTCCGCGTGGTCGGCCAGCGCCAGCGCCAGCGCCAGATCGTCGCGGCTCACCTGTGCCGCTCCTTCTCGGCTCTTCGCTCTGCATCGTCGTCGGCGGGGCTCACGACAGCAGTCCTACCATGTCCAGGTGTGGGAATTCGGTGTGCTGCTCATCCTGGTTGCGGTGCTGGGGGTATTCCTGGCCCAGCGGTTCCTCTCGCGCGGCCCGCGCGGGGAGTCGCTCGGCGGCACGCTGCTGGTGACCGGGGTCAGTCCGCGGCCGGATGATGCCACCGGCGGCCAGTACGTCACCATCGCCGGCGTCATCAACGGGCCCACCGTCGCTGAGCACGCCGTATATCAGCGCATGGAAGTCGACGTCGACCAGTGGCCGACGATAGGCCAGTTGATGCCGGTGGTCTACTCGCCGAAGAATCCCGACAACTGGAGGCTGGTACCGCCCGAGCCGCCCCAGCCTTCCGATACCGACGAGACGCCCATCAGGGACGGCTCATGACCGTGATCCGTAGGCCGTAGCGGGGACGACGGCCGAGGTGTGGAAGGCGTCCCCCACCGGGGCGGCCGCGTCACCCGGCCGCTGGGGGACGGGACATGACGGTGAGCCGGGCGCCATATCGCGGGACGACCAACGTGGCGCGCGGGCCGGCTCCCCCCGGTATCCCGGGAATGCCCGGAACGCCGGAGGCGTGGGCCGCCTCCTCGGTCGCTACGATGGGTAAGTCGTTGCCCGGCAACGCCGTAACTGTGCCGCCGGTCGGTGTCGTCCAACTCGCGGGCACGGACATCGACCCGATCTTGCCGGCACGGGCAAGGGTCGCGGTGAGGTTGCCCAGACCCGATCCGCCACCCAGGCTCGGCGCGGACAACGCCGGTGTCGCGTCCGCAGCCATGGTCACCTCCAGTTCGGGCAAGATGCCCAGCTTGTCCTCGGCCCCGATGATCCCGGTCTCGATCAAGCCCGTCTTGGCGGTGGAAGTGATCGCCGTGCCGACGGCTTTGATCGCGACGAAAACGGTGAGGCTGTCCGGTAGGAGCGACGCATTGGTGGGCACGATCGACGGTGCCGCGCTCGTCGTGGCCCTCAGTGCGTTCGTCGCCGCCGAGACGGCCTGTGACACCGAGCCCATCGCGGTGTGGGGGGAGTGGAACCCTGGCAACGGCATCGTGGCTGTCGTCGCATTGGCGGCGTACCCGTACATCGCGGCGGCGTCTTGGGCCCAGTATTCGGCGTATTGGGCCTCGGTGGCTGCGATGGCTGCGGTGTTCTGGCCGAAGAAGTTGGTGGCGATCAGTGTGGCCAGTTGGGTGCGGTTGGCGGTGACCGCGGCGGGGGGCACTGTCATGGCGAAGGCCAGTTCGTAGGCGGCTGCGGCGACGCGGGCCTGCAAGGCGGTTTGTCTGGTGTGTTCGGCGGTGGTGTGCAGCCAGTCCAGGTAGGGGCTGGTGGTGGCAGTCATGGTCTGGGCGGCCGGGCCGTGCCAGTGCAGGCCGGTGAGGCTCGAAAGCACCGATGCGCAGGCGGCTGCGGTGATGTCCAACTCGGCCGACAGCGAATCCCAGCTGCCCGCGGCAGCCACCAGCGGACCCGATCCCGGGCCGCTGTACATCCGGGCGGAGTTGACCTCCGGCGGCAAGAAGGCGAAATCCATTGCCCCACTGTTCTTTAGCCGATGAATGCCGCGAGTGGCGTAGCGGTGTCGCCACCGCCCGGGCCGCCCACGGGCCGGAGTCGTATCAGCCGGCGGCCGGCGGGCGCGGCATCACCGTCAGCTTGACGCCATACCGGGGCGGAGCGCCCACACCCACGGCGCGCGCGGCCATCCCCCCGGGCATCCCCGGGTAGCCCGGGTAGCCGGATGCGGCCGCCTCTTCGGTCCCCGGCAGCGTGGTCATCCCGGCGGGCTGCAGCGCCGTGACGGTGCTGCTCGAGGGTGCCGACCATCCGACCGGCACGGACATCGGTCCGATCGTGCCCGCACGGGCAAGTGTCGCGGTGACGTTGCCCAGCCCCGCGGCACCGCCCGTGGACACCGCGCTCAGCGCCGGGGCGATCTCGGCCGGAGCGGCGGCAGCGGCAGCAGCGGCGCCGAGATTCGGCAGGATGCCCAGATTGTTCTCGGCGCCGATCACGCCGGCCGGCAACGCCTCCAGGTAGTAGGTGGAGTTGATCGCGGTGCCCACGGCCGCGATACCGTCCAGGACCGTCAGGTCTTCGGGGAGGATCGAGGCGTTGGTGGGCAGGATCCCCGCCAGGTTGGAAATCCCGGAAAGCACCTGCTGCACCGGGTTGGACGCGGCAGCGCTGTTGGCGGCGTTGGTGACGGCGGCGTGCTGAGCGGTCAGCCCGGACTGATCGGTGCCGTTGTTCGGGGAGGAGAACGTCGACAATTGTGTCGTCGCCGCCTTCGCCGCGGTGTCATAGCCGGACATCGCGGTGGCGTCCTGGGCCCAATACTCGGCGTACTGCGCATCGGTCTGGGCGATCGCCGCGGTGTTCTGGCCCACGATGTTGGTTGCCACCAGGTAGGACAATCGGAGGCGGTTGGCGGCGACTGCCGACGGGGGAACGGTCATCGCATGCGCGTGCTCGTAGGCCGCAGCCGCCGTCCTGGCCGCCATGGCCGTCTGTTTGGCGTGCTCGGCCGTCGACTGCAGCCAACCCGTATACCGGGCGGCAGTGGCCGACATCGCTTCGGCGGCCAGGCCACGCCAGTGCAAGTCCAGTCCCGAAACCGCCGACTCACAGCCTTCGGCGGTGCTGCTCAACTCGGCCGAGACCGCGTCCCAGCTTCCGGCGGCGGCCAGCAGAGAGCCAGCCCCCGGACCGCTGTACATGCGAGTGGAATTGATCTCCGGTGGATAGAAGTGGATAGAAGAGGTAGTCCATATTTCGCATCTCCTTCGTCGAGGGTGAGAAACCGGTGGGGATGACAGTGCGGGGGCGCTCCCAGCTTGCGTGGATTGAGCCCCGAATCGATATCCAACAAGGGGTTTTCAGGTCGACGGTTGTCGCGTGGAGAATGCCGTCACACAACGTGGCGCAAGGCGCCAATAGAACCTGGCCGGTGGGGAGTGCGCGCAGGGCATAGACGGCGACCTTCGGTGGGGCATCCATAAAAATCGCAAGGAGGTATGGGCAGCGCCTGCGGATTGTGTGAATTTTTTGCGTTGATCGAGTGAAATCTCAATAGCGCCCGCGCCCGCGCCCGCGCC
>NZ_JBYCLC010000196.1:0-4910 GCF_057473685.1 Mycobacterium sp. TH-M116
CCTTGAAACCGGACAGGCACTCGGCGGCGTCAAAGAATCATCACGGCCGAGCCGAACGCTGGACACGATCACCGCCAACAAGCACCGGGCCGCCCCCGCCCGTGGCGGGACGACCTCGACGCCGTGAGTCGGCTGGGGCCGTGACGTTGACCCGGCGCGCGAAGAAGTCCAGCCGACTGTCCGCGGCGGTGGCGGCAATGGTGGCGGCACTGGCGGCGGCAGCGGTGGTGTGATGGCGGCGGCGGAGACTTCTCCGCTGGACGCCTCAAGGATGAGCGTCTACACGACGGGACAGCCTCGCGCCGTCAGGGCGCTGGCTGGTCGGCGCGTTGGGGGTGCCGGGGTGTGGGTAGTCTTTGGGGCCACCAGAACCAGGGGCCGAGCGTGCGGGCCAGCGGCATCACCAGGAGCAGTCGCACGATCACCATGTCGAAGATCAGTCCGATGCAGATGGTGGAGCCGGCTTGGCCGATGTTGACCACTTCGCTGGACAGCATCGCCAGCATGGTTCCTGCCAGCACGAGTGCGGCGGTGACCGCCACGTTGCCCGACCCGGCGATGGTGCGGATCAGCCCGGTCCGGATGCCCGCGGGGAGTTCTTCCCGGTATCGCGAGAGCAACAACAGGTTGTAGTCGCACCCGACGCCGACGAGCACGATGAACGCGATCGGCATTGTCAGCCAATGTAATTGGACGCCGAGCAAGGTCTCCCAGATGAAGGTGGCCAAACCCAGGGAGCCCAGGAAGGAAAGCACCACGGTGATGAGCACGATCACCGAACCTGCCAAGGTTCGGGAAATCGCCATCACGATCAGGAACACCAGTCCGAAGGTCGCGAGCATCATCGTCAGAATGTCGTTGGCGGAAAGAGCCTGTACGTCTCGGTAGTTCGAGGAGGCACCGGCCATCAGCAGGCGGACTCCCGACAGCGAGGTGCCCTTGACGGCCTCGTGTGCGGCCGATTCGGCGCGCTGGATCTGGTCGATGCCTTGCGGGCTCATGGCCTCGCCCTCGTGGTAGATCAGGATCCGGGCGCCTTTGCCGTCGGAGGTCATCATGAACTTGAGGCCGACCTGAAAATCGTGAGTTGTGAACGCATCCGGTGGCATGAAGAAGAAGTCGTCGTTCTTGGCGTTGTCGAATGCGGTAGCCATGTCGACCATCGGGCCGACCATCGGCTCCAGCTGGGAAACTGCGGCGTGCAGCAGGCTTTGCGTCGTCAGCGTCAGTTGCTGCATGACGGCCACGTTCTTCACCGTCGCGTTGAGTTGCGCGATCATCTGTCCGGTGGCGGCGTCAACCGTACCCAAGCCGTCGACCAGGGGGCCGAGTTGGGAGGTCGCTTCGTCGATGTTGTCGATCGACTCGTTGAGCGAGCGCAGCGCCCAGCATGCCGGGATGTCGAAGCAGTGCGGCTCCCAATACAGATAGCTGCGTACCGGCCGGATGAAGTCATCGAACGTGGCCAGATTGTCGCGGGTCTTCTCCATCGCGGTTTTCAGACCGCGGGACGCCTCCAACGACATGTGCGTGCCTGCGGAGAGCTGGCCGGTGATCTCGGCCATCTTCCTGGTGGAGGCCATCACGTCACCCATCCGGGCGGCCATGGTGTCGACGTCTTTGACCCGGTCTTTGAGGAATCCGAGATTCTGGCCGATCTTGGTGCCCAGGGAGCCCATCGCATAGGGCAGCGAGGCGTGTTCCAGCGGTCGGCCGTTGGGGCGGGTGATGCTTTGCACCATCGAGATGCCCGGTGCGCGAACGATGTTCTTGGCGATGCGGTCAAGACTGATCATGTCGGTGGTGTTGCGCATGTCGTGGTCGGCCTTGACGTAGAGCGTGTCGATGGAAAGCTGGCTGGGCGGGAAATGCCGGTCGGCGGCGGCGTAGCCGCGGGAAGATTCGACACTTGCCGGTGCGTAATCCCGGTCGTTGTAGCTCACCGTGTAGGTGGCCAGGTTGGCGATGCACAGCGGGATCACCAGGGCGGCCACCGCGAGCATCGCACCGGGCCATTTGGCGATGACGGTCCCGAATTTGCGCCACAGCGGGCTGGTCCTGGCCGGTTCGGACAGCCAGGGGAGCTTGCTGCCCAACGTCAGCAGCGCCGGGCCCAGGGTGAGCGCCGCGAAGACGGCGATCACCATCGCAACGAAACACGGTGGGCCCAAGGTGCGGAAGTAGTCGAGCGTGGTCAAACTCAAACACAGACACGCGCCTGAGATGGCGATGCCGGATCCCAAGACGACGTGGGCCACGCTGTGCACCGAGGTGTAGTAGGCGGTTTCAGGGTCCTGCCCGGCGCGTCGGGCTTCCTGGAAACGGCCCAGATAAAAGATCCCGTAGTCGGTGGCGACACCGAGCACCAGGGACACGGCCATGTTCATGGCGAACGAGGAGATCCCGATGAGGTGATTTTCGACCAGGAGCGAGTCGACGCCACGCGCCGTCGCCAGCGTGATCAACACACCGAACAACGGGATGATCGCCCTGGTGAACGACCGGTAGGCGACGAGCAGCATGACGGTGATGACGACGATCGTCACCACGGTGAGCTTGACCATGCTCTCGTCGGCCGCGTTGAGGGTGTCCGAAGCCAGGGGCGCCGGCCCGCTGACGTATACCGTGAGGCCCTCGGGTTTGTCTTTGTCGAGTTTTTCCACGATGTCGCGGATGGCCTTGATCGACCTGTTCGCGTCAGCATCGCCCAAGTCCCCGACGGGTCGCACGGTCAGTGTTGCGGCCTGCGCGTCGGCGCTCTGCTGGCCCGATCGGGTCACCGGATCGCCCCATAGGTCCATCAAGGACTGCACGTGCTCGCTGTCGCCGCGCAGACGACGAACCAGCTCGTCGTAGTACCGGTGATCCTGCTCGCCGAGCTTGCGACCCTGGGTTTCCAGGACCACCACGGCCATGCTCGTGTAGTCGGACTCCGCGAAATCGTGTCCCTGGGTGATCGCGGCCGCCGCGGACGGTGCATCGCGCGGGATCATCGCCTTGGCGTTGGCCGCGGTCGTTTTCTCCAAGGGGGGCACGAAAATGTTCAGCGCCGCCGCGGCGACCACCCAGAAGATCACCACCGGGATCGCCAGAACCCGCAGCAGCCGCGCGGGTGTCCGACGATTCTTTGACCCGTGCTTCCCCGCGGGTTGCGCCGGCACCGGAGCGGTGTGCTGCTCGCTCGGCGGCAGTGACGGGAGCTGGACCGCGGTCATGCTGCCGTCACCGTGCATGCCACCGCCGCACCCGGATGGGTGACGACCTGCTCGTCGCGAACCTGGCCGTCGACCCGGATGCGGCATCCCACCGAGTCGCCGTCGACCTGCGCCACCAGGCTCAGCGACGCCGCCGACGACATCGTGGCCTCCGACACCGACCACGGCAAGGACGTCAGGTCGACCTCGATCGGTTGGCTGTTGAGGTCGGCGTAGGACACTTTCCCGTCAGCTCCGAGCTCGCCGAAAACCTCGTAGGTGACCCGCTTGGGGTTGGTCTGAACGACCGTGGCGGGGATCGCCCGTTTTTGCGGCGGATGACTGATCGCGTGCGAGTTCTCCCGGATCCGAATCACCCCGAAACCCACCATCACGATGACGACCAGCGCGACCGCAGGCATCCACGCGCCGGCGAAGATGCGCCCGGCCCGGCCCCGGGATCGTTCGTGCCGGTTCATATCCGAGACCGAATCTCGACGACGGACGACTCAACGACCAGCGGGCCCAACCTTTCATCGGCCGCCAGCTGGGCGAGCCCCATGCGCGTGCTGGCTCGGCTGCTCATCACGAACTCCTCCGAAACTCGACTCCGAAACTCGACGCAAAACTTTTGTTACTCGTAGTAACATACCAGCTTGTTACCAACAGTAACAACAGCTGGTTAGGCTGTTGCTCCATGGAGGCGAACTCGACGCTGGGCTCGAGGCCACGTCAACCCTGGGTACTGCGCCACACCGACCTGTTGGACACCGCCGAACGGTTGTTCTTCGAGCGTGGGTTCGCCGCGGTGTCGCTCGGCGACATCGCGCAGGCCGCAGGGGTGACCAAGCCCATTGCCTACCGCCACTTCACAACCAAAGAGGGCGCATATCTGGCCTGCGCCCGACGGGCGCAGGCCGACTTCGTGCAGGCCCTGAAACTGCGGGTGGACCCCTCGCTGGCCGTGCGCGAGCAATTCGCGGCCGCAGCCGACCTCTTCTTCGGGCTTCTGGAGACCCACCCGGAGCGCTGGGAGCTCATTTACGGCAGCGCCGCCGTGCTGCCCGCCCAGTCCCGCGAAGAACTCGCCGCCCTGCGGTCGGACAACATCGAAACCACCTACGCGCTGATCACCAAGGATCAGCGCGGCATACCCACGCTGTTCGCCGAAGGACTCGCACACGCCATGTCCGGGGCAGCTGAACGCCTCGGACACTGGTGGCGGACGCGGCCCGACCTCGGCCGCGCGCACATGATCGACATCTACGTCGAAATCTTCTACGCCGCGGTGGCCCGCTACCTCGATCCGCCATCGACCGACACGAGATGACGTGCGTCGTGCTCACGGCGGTGCCTCAGTTGTCCACGCGCCCGAACCCTCGCCGGCCTGGCCGGCCGTGAGCCGCGGTGGCCTCGAGGCTGTAAATCTGCAGGCCCCTACTCGCACTTCGTCTGCAGAATTTTCGTCCGCAGAATTACTGGCTCGCCGGGACGGGAGCGCACGCAGCCCCGCGAGCCGGACCCGTCCCCGCTCAACTCGCTACCGAGCCCGATGTTCCCAAAGTGTTCCCATCGGGCATGAAAATGGCTCCCGGAGGAATCTCCGGGAGCCATTTCCGCTGGTAGCGGGGACAGGATTCGAACCTGCGACCTCTGGGTTATGAGCCCAGCGAGCTACCGAGCTGCTCCACCCCGCGTTGGTGAACCCCAGGTTAC
>NZ_JBYCLC010000197.1:0-4794 GCF_057473685.1 Mycobacterium sp. TH-M116
CGCTCGGCAGCCGCCTCGACGTCGGCGTCGGCCAGGCTGCCTGCCGCCTCGACACCGGTCAGGATCGCGTCGATGCGGCGACGCGCGAACAACTGGATCGCCTCTTCGCCGCCGACCTCGCGCAGTTGCCGCATCGCGGCGGCCGCCAGGTCGTCGTAGGCGTGACCGAGCTTGGCCCGTCCCGCCGGGGTCAGCCGGTAGCGCTTGGCGGGACGCCCCCGTCCCGCCTGCTGCCACGCCGCGGCGGCCACGGACTCGGCGTCACCGGCTTCGATCAGCGCGTCGAGATGACGCCGCACCCCGGCCGCCGCCAGGCCCAGCCGGTCGCCGATCTCGGCGACCGTGATCGATCCGGATTCCAGCAGCAGCCGCACGATCGCGCGGCGGGTGTGACCATCCTGGGATGCGGCGTACACCGCCGCATCGCATGCAGCGGGCTCCTGGCCGAGCCGGATTTTCACAACACCAGTGTGACGCAATTCCGGGCGCAGGTCCACCGCGGACTCCGCCCGCGAGAGTTGCGCTGCTCACACCGAGGACATCGACTGCCGCTACGCTGCACTGATGCCAGCCCGCCACCACTCGCTGAGCTCGTCGATCGCCAGCCTGCATGGCGACGAGCAGACGGTGGCCCCGCCGCTGAACCACACCGAACTGACCGCGCTGCGGCGCACGCGATTGTTCGGGGCCACCGGCACCGTCCTGATGGCGATCGGCGCCCTGGGCGCCGGCGCGCGGCCTGTCGTCCAGGACCCGACGTTCGGGGTGCGGCTGCTGAACCTGCCGTCCCGGATCCAGACCGTGTCGCTGACGATGACGACGACCGGGGCGGTGATGATGGCGCTGGCCTGGCTGATGCTGGGCCGGTTCGCGCTGGGCGGACGCCGGATGTCACGCGGCGACCTGGACCGCACCCTGCTGCTGTGGATCCTGCCGCTGCTGCCCGCGCCGCCGATGTACAGCAAAGACGTCTACTCCTATCTGGCCCAGAGCCAGATCTCCCTGGAAGGGCTCGACCCCTACCGCGTGGGCCCGGCCTCCGGGCTGGGGCTGTCGCACGTGTTCACCCTTTCGGTGCCCAGCCTGTGGCGCGAGACGCCGGCACCCTACGGCCCGTTGTTCCTGTGGATCGGGCGGGGAATCTCGTCGCTGACCGGCGAGAACATCGTCGCCGCCGTGCTGTGCCACCGGGTCGTGGTGCTGGTCGGTGTGGGGCTGATCGTGTGGGCGACGCCGCGGCTGGCGCGGCGCTGCGGCGTGGCCGAGGTCAGCGCGTTGTGGCTGGGCGCCGCCAATCCGTTGCTGATCATGCATCTGGTCGCCGGAATCCACAACGAGGCGCTGATGCTCGGGCTGATGCTGACCGGCGCCGAGTTCGCGCTGCGCGGCCTGGACCCGTCCCGCTTCCCGCGCCTGTTGCCCACCAGCTGGCGAAACCCGGGCGAGTGGGAGCCCCTGGGACTGGTGCTGGCCGGGGCCGTCCTGATCACGCTGTCGTCGCAGATCAAGCTGCCCTCGCTGCTCGCGCTGGGGTTCGTCACCATGGCGCTGGCCAACCGCTGCGGCGGCGGCCTGCGCGCGCTGCTGGTCTCCGGCGGCACGATGGCCGGGTTGTCGCTGGCGGTGACGGCCGTCGTCGGCTGGGCCAGCGGGCTGGGATTCGGCTGGATCTTCACGCTGGGCACCGCCAACGTGGTGCGCAGCTGGATGTCACCGCCGACCCTGCTGGCCCTGGGGACCGGACAGGTGGGCATCCTGCTCGGGGTGGGCGACCACACCACCGCGGTGCTCGCGCTCACCCGCGCCATCGGTGTGCTGATCATCATGCTGGTGGTGGGCTGGCTGCTGGTGTCGGTCCTGCGCGGCCGGCTGCACCCGATCGGCGGGCTGGGTGTCGCGCTGGGCGTGACGGTGCTGCTGTTCCCCGTCGTGCAGCCCTGGTACCTGCTGTGGGCCATCATCCCCCTGGCCGCCTGGGCGACCCGCGCCGGTTTCCGGATGGCCGTCATCGCCATCACCCTGGTGGTGGGCATCTTCGGGCCGACGGCCAACGGCGACCGCTTCGCGCTGTTTCAGATCGTCGACGCCACCCTGGCCAGCACCGTCATCGTGCTGGCACTGATCGCGGTGACCTACACCCGGCTACCGTGGCGGGGCCCCCGACCCGGTTCCCCGGAACCGGCCGGTCCGGCGCCGGACGCGGCGGACCCCGAGTCGGCCGAGACCCCGCGGCAGGCCGCGGCGCCGGACGCCTACGCTGATTCCACGTGAGCTCTCCCGACCGACTCCCCGACGCGGTGGTACGGCTGCGTGGGGTGAGCAAGCGGTACGGTTCCGGCGCGGCCGCGGTGGAGGCCGTCGCCAACCTCGATCTGCACGTGCACGCCGCCGAGGTGTTCGCGTTGCTGGGCCCCAACGGCGCCGGGAAGACGACGACGGTCGAGATGTGCGAGGGCTTCGTACGCCCCGACTCCGGCTCGATCGAGGTGCTGGGGATGGACCCGGTCGCCGACAACGCGCTCCTGCGCGCGCGCATCGGGGTGATGCTCCAAGGCGGCGGCGGCTACCCCGCGGCCCGCGCCGGGGAGATGCTCAATCTGGTGGCCTCCTACGCCGCCGACCCCCTGGACCCTGCGTGGCTCCTGGACACCCTGGGCCTGACCGAGGCCGCGCGCACCACCTACCGGCGGCTCTCCGGCGGCCAGCAGCAGCGGCTGGCGCTGGCGTGCGCGCTGGTGGGCCGCCCGGAACTGGTCTTCCTCGACGAACCCACCGCCGGCCTGGACGCGCACGCGCGGCTGCTGGTGTGGGAGCTGATCGACGCGCTGCGCCGCGACGGCGTGACGGTGGTGCTGACCACACACCAACTCAAGGAAGCCGAGGAACTCGCCGATCGGCTGGTCATCATCGACCACGGCGTGCCGGTGGCCGCCGGCACGCCGGCGGAGCTGATGCGCACCGGCGCCCAAGGCCAGCTGCGGTTCACCGCGCCGCCGCGACTCGACCTGTCGTTGCTGAGCTCCGCGCTGCCGCAGGGCTACCGGGTCAGCGAGACGATGCCGGGCGAGTACCTGGTCGAGGGCCGCGTCGACCCTCAGGTGCTGGCGACCGTCACGGCGTGGTGCGCGCAGATCGACGTGCTCGCCACCGACATGCGGGTCGAGCAACGCAGCCTCGAGGACGTGTTCTTGGATCTCACCGGCAGGGAGCTGCGGTCATGAGCGAATCCCCTTTTCCCGCGGGTACTTTCACTCCCGACCCGCGGCCGAACAGCGTGCCCCGGATGCTGGGCGCGCAGTTCGGCCTGGAGCTGAAGCTGCTGCTGCGCAACGGCGAGCAACTGCTGCTGACCATGTTCATCCCGGTCACGCTGCTGGTGGGGCTCACGCTGCTGCCGCTGGGTTCCTTCGGCGCCAACCGGGCCGCGACGTTCGTCCCGGTCATCATGGCGCTCGCGGTGATCTCGACCGCGTTCACCGGCCAGGCGATCGCGGTCGCGTTCGACCGTCGCTACGGTGCGCTCAAACGGCTGGGGGCCACCCCGCTGCCGGTGTGGGGAATCGTCGCCGGCAAGTCGCTGGCCGTGGTCGCGGTGGTCTTCCTGCAGTCGCTCATCCTGGGCTCCATCGGGATTGCGCTGGGCTGGCGGCCCGCGTTGGCCGGCCTGGTCCTCGGCGGGGCGATCATCGTGCTGGGCACCGCCGCGTTCGCCGCCCTGGGCCTGTTGCTGGGCGGCACGCTGCGGGCCGAGATCGTCCTCGCGGTCGCCAATCTCCTGTGGTTCGTCTTCGCCGGCCTCGGCGCGCTGACCGTCGAGACGGAGATGATCCCGACTTCGGTGAAATGGCTGTCCCGGCTGACCCCGTCGGGCGCGCTCACCGAGGCGCTGTCGCAGGCGATGAGCGTGTCGGTGGACTGGTTCGGGGTCACCGTGCTGGCGGCGTGGGGTGCGGTGGCGGCACTGGCGGCGCTGCGCTGGTTCCGGTTCACCTGACGCGTGCGCGGCTGTCCGGCTCGCGACACATAAACGTCTGCGAGGACACGCCGGCACCGGTGTGCGTGGTTTATGTCTCGCGGAACTCCCGGGCGTACTACAGGCTGTAGTTTTCGGTGCCTTACGATCGGACACGTGCTGATGCGCCTGGTGGATCTACTCCCGCGTCCGAGCCTGCGCGCTCAGCGCGTCATCGCCGCGCTGGTGGTCCTCACCCAGGGCGGCATCGCCGTCACCGGCGCGATCGTCCGCGTCACCGCGTCCGGGCTCGGCTGCCCGACCTGGCCGCAGTGCTTTCCGGGCAGCTTCACGCCGGTGGCCCACGCCGCGGTTCCGCGCATCCACCAGGCGGTCGAGTTCGGCAACCGACTGATCACGTTCGCGGTGGTCATCACCGCGGTGCTGGCCGTGCTGGCGGTGACGCGGGCCCGCCGGCGCCGCGAGGTCCTGGTGTATGCGTGGCTGATGCCGGTGTCGACCGTGGTGCAGGCGGTCATCGGCGGCATCACCGTGCGGACCGGACTGCTGTGGTGGACCGTGGCCGTCCACCTGCTGACCTCCATGACGATGGTGTGGCTGTCGGTGCTGCTCTACGCCAAGATCGGCGAGCCGGACGACGGGGTGCCGCGCCGGCGGGTGGCCCGGCCGCTACGCGCGCTCACCGCGCTGATCGGGGCGGATCTGGCGGCAGTGCTGGTCACCGGCACGCTGGTGACGGCCGCCGGCCCGCACGCGGGCGACCGCAGCCCCAGCCGCACGGTGCCGCGGCTGAAAGTCGAGATCGACACCCTGGTGCACGC
>NZ_JBYCLC010000198.1:0-5883 GCF_057473685.1 Mycobacterium sp. TH-M116
GCAGACGTCGCGGCCGTCAACGCGGCCCTGATCTGTCGGGACCATCTGCTTGGATCGCTCGATGAAAGATCGCTGCGAATCGTGAAGGGCTTGATGACCGGCCGAACCAAGAAGGAACTCGCCGCCGCCGAGGGCATCAGCGCCTCGGCGGTGTCGCAGCGGGCGAGCCGTGACGGCCTGGATCTCCTTGTCGTTGCGTCGCGATATCTTCGGAGCCTGCCGTGAGCGGCATCGCTGTCTTCCTGATCGCGGTGGGCATCGCCGACCTGTGCCGGCGGACGGTGGGTGCGGCGTGGCCGCCCCTGGCGATCGGACCGGTCCTGGTGGTCGGGTGCGCGGCGTTGGGCGCGCTGTGGCACGGCGGTGATGTCGCGTTGCTGGTGCCGGCGGCCTGCGCCGTCGCCGCCTGGGAGTGGCCGTGCATGCGCAGTGAACGCAGCGGCAGGCGCCAGGCCGCCCCGCTGGCAGTCTTCGCCGGGACGCTGATATTTCTGACGGTCGCGTCCGGTTGGTCCTCGCCGGTCGGCGGTGTCTTCGCCCGGTGGTCGGCCTGGGTGCACCTGCCGCTCGCCCCCGTCACGCCCACGCGGCTGCTGATGATCGTCGCTGTGGTGTTGCTGCAGTTCGCCGCCGCGAACCAACTGGTGCGCCTGGTGCTCGGGTCCGTGGGTGCGGTGCGCCCCGCCGGCCAGCCCCAACCGTCGGACCGGCTCAAGGGCGGCCGGCTGCTCGGCCCGATGGAACGCCTGCTGATCCTGAGCCTCGGGGTCGGCGGACAGGTGGCCGCGGCCGGCGCCGTCGTCGCCGCCAAGGGAATCATCCGATTTCCCGAACTGAGCGCCCAGAAGGACCGCTACGGCACGGTCGGCATCGACGAGGTGACCGAAGTATTTTCTCCTCGGCAGCTTCACGAGTTGGCTGCTGGCGCTCGGCGGGATCGCGCTGGTGATGGCCGCCCGCTGAATGCTGTGTACGTCGGGGCATTCGCCGGTTAAGCTACGTTAACTATGACAACCATCGACGCGGTCGGCCGGGCCACCTCTGAATCCGTCGGGCGTCTTGCGCTGCCCGATCCAGGCGAATCGGTGCCGACGTTGGCGTTGCCGACCGTCGCGATTTTCATCAGCTCTTTGACCGTGTTCGTGTTCTCCACGGTGGGATACGTCAACGGCTCGGCCTCAGCCTGGCTCACGATCCCGGTCAACGCCGCGGTGACGTTCGTGATGTTCACCGTCGTGCACGATGCCTCGCACTACTCGATCAGCTCCACGCGATGGGTCAACGGATTGTTCGGGCGGCTGGCGTGGCTTTTCGTCGCCCCCATAGTCGCCTTCCCGCCGTTCGCCTTCATCCATGTCCAGCATCACCGCCACGCCAACGACGACGACGAGGACCCCGACACGTTCGCATCGCACGGCTCGCTGTGGTACCTGCCGTTTCGCTGGTCGCTGTCGGAGTATTTCTATCTGAGGTATTACCTCCCGCGGGCCCGCAGCCGGCCGGTCTCTGAGCTCGCCGAGACGCTGGCGATGCTGTTCCTGAGCCTGACCGGTCTCACGGTCGCCGTCATCACCGGAAACTTCTGGACTGTCGCGGTCGCCTTCCTGATCCCGCAGCGCATAGGGCTGACCGTACTGGCGTGGTGGTTCGACTGGCTGCCCCACCACGGACTCGAAGACACCCAGCGCACCGACCGCTACCGGGCAACCCGCAACCGGGTCGGCGCGGAATGGCTGTTCACCCCGGTGCTGCTGTCGCAGAACTACCACCTGGTACATCACCTGCACCCGTCGGTGCCGTTCTACGGCTACCTGCGAACGTGGAAACGCAACGAAGAGGCCTACCTGCAACGCAACGCCGCGATCTCGACAGTCTTTGGCCAGCAACTGAATCCGGACGAGTTCCGGGCGTGGAAGGCCCTCAACGGCAGGCTCGCCAAGCTGTTGCCGGTGCGGATGCCGGCCAGGTCGAGTTCGCCGCACGCGGTGCTGCACCGGATCCCGGTCGCGTCGGTGGATCCCCTCACCGCCGACAGCACCCTGGTCACCTTCGCCGTACCGGAGAAGCTCCAGGACGCGTTCCGCTTCGAACCGGGCCAGCACGTGACGGTACGCACCGATCTGGGCGGCGAGAACGTTCGCCGCAACTACTCGATCTGCGCGCCGGCGACCCGGGCCCAGTTGCGGATCGCCGTCAAACACCTTCCCGGCGGGGCGTTTTCGACCTTCGTGGCTGAAGAGCTCAAGGCCGGCGATGTGCTCGAGCTCATGACGCCGACCGGGCGCTTCGGCACCCCGTTACATCCGCTGGCCCGGAAACACTACGTCGCCCTGGTGGCCGGCAGCGGGATCACGCCGGTGCTGTCCATCCTGGCGACGGCGCTCGAGATCGAGACCGAGAGCCGGTTCACGCTGGTCTACGGCAACCGCACCAAGGAGTCGACGATGTTCCGGGATGAGCTGGACCGGCTCGAGTCCCGCTACGCCGATCGCCTGGAGATCCTGCACGTGCTGTCGGGCGATCCGTTGCACACACCGGAACTGCGCGGCCGCATCGACCGGGACAAACTCAACCGGTGGCTGTCGGGCAGCCTGCAGCCCGACAGCATCGACGAGTGGTTCGTCTGCGGCCCGACGGGAATGACGACCACCGCGCGCGAAGTGTTGATCGAGCATCGCGTCGACCCGGAGCGCATCCGCCTCGAGCTGTTCTTCGGCTACGACACAGCCCCGTCGACCGAGCGCACCTACGGGACCGCGAGCCTCACCTTCACATTGTCCGGCACGCCGGCGACGGTCGACCTGGCTCCCGGCGACTCGATATTGGAAGGCGCGCTGCAACGTCGCAGCGACGCGCCATACGCCTGCATGGGCGGCGCGTGTGGCACCTGCCGCGCGAAGCTCGTCGACGGCGAGGTCGAGATGGAACACAATTTCGCCCTCGGGCGCGCCGAACTGGACGCCGGCTATATCCTGACCTGCCAGTCACATCCGACGACGCCGTTCGTGGCCGTCGACTACGACGCCTGACCCTCTAACCCTGCGCCGAGCGTGCAGCCACTGCGATAAAACCGCGAAAAACTCGCGGCCGGTTCACGTTCGGCGGCAAGATGACGAGCTAGAGCCGTTCGATGATCGTGATGTTGGCCGTGCCGCCACCCTCGCACATCGTCTGCAGCCCGTAGCGGCCGCCGATGCGCTCGAGTTCGCCCAGCATCGTGGTGAACAGCTTGGCGCCGGTGGCCCCCAGCGGATGACCGAGCGCGATCGCGCCGCCGTTGGGGTTGACCTTGGCGGGGTCGGCCTTTGTCTCCTTGAGCCAGGCCATGACCACCGGCGCGAACGCCTCGTTGATCTCGACGGTGTCGATGTCGTCGATGGACAGGCCGGTCTTCTCGAGCGCGTGGCGGGTCGCGGGGATCGGTCCGGTGAGCATGAACACCGGGTCGGCGGCGCGGGCACTGATGTGGTGGATGCGGGCCCGCGGCGTCAGCTTGTGGTCCTTGACGGCCTGCTCGGAAGCCAGCAGGACCGCGCTGGCGCCGTCGGAGATCTGGCTGGCCATCGCCGCGGTCAGCCGGCCCCCTTCGACCAGCGGCTTGAGAACCGCCATCTTCTCGAGGGAAGTCTCGCGCGGGCCCTCGTCGACCCGGAACGGCCCGGATTCCGTTTCTACCGTGAGGATTTCGTTGTCGAAGTGACCGCCGCGGATCGCCGCGAACGCGCGCTCGTGGCTGGTCAGCGCGTACTGTTCCATCTCCTCGCGCGACAGGTTCCACTTCTCGGCGATCAGCTCCGAGCCGCGGAACTGCGAGATCTCCTGGTCGCCGTACCGGTGCAGCCACTGCTTGGATTCGTTGGTGGGCGAGGTGAATCCGAACTGCTCGCCCACCGTCATGGCCGACGAGATCGGGATCCAGCTCATGTTCTGCATTCCGCCGGCCACGATGAGGTCGGCGTTACCGGACATGATCGCTTGGGCACCAAAGGAAATCGCCTGCTGGCTGGAGCCGCACTGCCGGTCCACGGTGACACCGGGAACCTCTTCGGGGTAGCCGGCCGCCAGCCATGACAGCCTAGCAATGTTGCCCGCCTGGCCACCGATGGCGTCGACACAGCCGGCGATCACGTCGTCGACGGCGGCGGGGTCGACGTCGACGCGGTCGAGCAGACCGCGCCACCCCAGTGCCCCCAGGTCGACAGGGTGCACGCCGGCCAGCGATCCGTTACGCTTGCCGACCGCGGTACGTACAGCATCGATGACGTACGCCTCAGGCATTTCCGACTCCTTCGTCAGGCTTGGGGGTTTTCCGCCGTGATCCCGCCCAGCACGATGGCGAGGTATTGCCGGCCCACCTGTTGCGCGGTGAGCGGTCCGCCGGGTTGGTACCAGCGCACCGACACCCAGGTGGTGTCACGGATGAAGCGGTAGACCAGGTCCACGTCGAGGCCGGACTGGAAGTAGCCCTCGTCGATACCCTGGTTGAGGACCTCGACCCACATCTTGCGCTGTTGGCGGTTCATGTTCTCGATGTAGGAGAACCGGGGCTGCGACGAGAGCCGTTTGGCTTCGTCCTGGTAGATGACGACCTGCGAGTGCCGGTGCTCGATCGCCTCGAACGACGCCAGGAACAGGCCCTTGAGCCGCGCCAGGGCATTGGTCTCGCTGTCCATGATCTCGCGGTAGCGGGCGAACAGCCAATCCAGGAAGCCGCGCAGCACCTCGTCGACCATCTCTTCCTTGGAGGAGAAATGGTGATACAGGCTGCCCGACAGGATGCCGGCGCCGTCGGCGATGTCGCGCACGGTGGTCGCGCGCAGCCCGCGTTCGGCGAACATGGCCGCGGCGAGCTCCAATAACTCGCCGCGCCGGCTGTTCGGCTGACCGGTGTCCCGTTCCACCGGGCAAGCCTATCAACCAAGCGCTTGCTCGGCCAGTGAGTCACGGATGCTGGCTGGAGACCGAGATGACCTCGCCCGTGAGGTAGCTGGAGTAGTCGCTGGCCAGGAACGCGATGGTGGCCGCGACCTCCCACGGTTCGGCGGCGCGGCCGAATGCCTCCCCGGCGGACAACCGGTCGAGCAGGTCCGCCGAGGTCGTCTTGTCCAGGAACTTGTGCCTGGCGATACTGGGCGACACCGCGTTGATCCTGACCCCGTACTCGACGGCTTCGATTGCGCTGCAACGAGTCAACGCCATGACGCCCGCCTTGGCGGCCGCATAGTGCGCCTGCGAATGCTGGGCCCGCCAGCCCAGGACGCTGGCGTTGTTGACGATCACCCCACCGTGCCCGGCCTTGCGGAAGTACCGCAGCGCCGCGCGGGTGGCACGGAAAACCGACGTGCACGTCACGTCCAGGACGCGGTCCCATTCGTCGTCGGTCATGTCCACCACCGGGGTCTGCCCGCCCAGCCCGGCATTGTTGACCAGCACGTCCATGCGCCCCATCCGGGCGGTCACCGAGGTGAACAGTGCGTCGACCTGGGCCGTCGACGTCACGTCGCACAACACCTTCTCGACCCGGGCCAGCCCCAACGCCGACAATTCGTCGGCGGTCTCCCCCAGCCGTCGTTCGTGGTGGTCGGAGACCACCACGTCCGCGCCCTCGGCCAGCGCCCGCCGCGCGGTCGCCGAGCCGATGCCGGTGCCGGCGGCGGCGGTCACCACCACCACCTTGCCCTTCAGAAGACCGTGCCCGGCAATCTCTTTGGGCGCCGAAGACAGACTCACGCTTCCTCCTCAGTCTTCGCGCACACGCTCATCCGCGAACTTCCCGGGGCAGGCCCAGCACCCGCTCGGCGATGATGTTGCGCTGGATCTCGTTGGACCCGCCGTAGATGGTGTCGGCGCGGGTGAACAGGAACAGCCGCTGCCATTCGTCGA
>NZ_JBYCLC010000199.1:0-50753 GCF_057473685.1 Mycobacterium sp. TH-M116
GGTCCCGTCACTGCGACGAGTTGGTGTCTTTCGCATCACTGACATCGGCTTTGGGCAGCAGCTCTTCCAACGCCGACCCGGTGATCCGCCGAAACGCCCGCCGCGGACGGTTGGCATCGAGGATCGCCACCTCCAGGCTGGACACACCGAGTTGGGGCTGATCGTTGCCGGTGCCGTCGGCATTGCCCGCCCGCAGCGCGTTCAGCGCGATCCCCAACGCGTCGGTAAGTTCGGCGTTCTCGGCGTAGGTCTGCTTGAGCGCATTGGTCACCGGCTCGGTGGTGCCGCCCATGACCACGAAATACGGTTCGTCCGCGATCGACCCGTCATAGGTGACGCGATACAACTCGGGCGGTTTCGTCTCGCCGACATGGGCGACCTCGGCGACGCACAGCTCGACCTCGTAGGGCTTGGCCTGCTCGGTGAAGATCGTGCCCAGCGTCTGCGCGTAGACATTGGCCAACTGGCGACCGGTGACGTCCCTGCGGGCGTAGGCGTAGCCGCGGGTGTCGGCGAATTGGATGCCACCGCGCCGCAAGTTGTCGAATTCGTTGAACTTGCCCGCGGCCGCGAAACCGACCCGGTCATACAATTCGCTGATCTTCTGCAACAACCGCGACGGATTGTCAGCGACGAATAGCACGCCGTCGGCGTAGGTCAGGGCCACCACGCTGCGGCCGCGCGCGATGCCCTTGCGCGCGAGTTCGCTGCGCTCGCGCATCGCCTGCTCGGGCGAGATGAAATACGGGAAACTCATGACTCACCCCAGAGGTCTGCCTCCGGGCCGAAAGTGTCGGCGCGCGAACGACTTTCGATGACCTCGCGCGCGAGTTCGGCGATGCGTTCCTCGGGCACCTCGACCGCGCCGTCGGCGCCGATGGTGGCCGCCGTGGGGTAGATACCCCGCACCAGATCGGGACCGCCGGTGGCCGAGTCGTCGTCGGCGGCATCGTAGAGCGCCTCGACGGCCACCCGCAGGGCAGAGTCGGCATCGGTTACCCGCGAGTACAACTTCTTCATCGACGACTTGGCGAACACCGACCCGGACCCCACCGACTGGTAACCCTCTTCCTCCATGTTCCAGCCGCCGGCCGCATCGAAGGACACGATCCGCCCCGCCTTTTGCGGGTCCGCGGCGTTGATGTCGTAGCCGGCGAGCAACGGCAGCGCCACCAAGCCCTGCATCGCGGCGCCCAGGTTGCCGCGCACCATGGTGGCCAGCCGGTTGACCTTGCCGGGAAAAGTCAGCGGCACGCCTTCGAGCTTCTCGTAATGCTCGAGCTCGACCGCATACAGCCGGGCGAACTCGACCGCGATCGCGGCGGTGCCTGCGATGCCCGTCGCCGTGTAGTCGTCGGTGATGTACACCTTGTTGACGTCGCGGCCCGCGATCAAGTTTCCCTGCGTGGAGCGCCGGTCACCGGCGATGACGACGCCGCCGGGGTATTTCAGCGCAACGATGGTGGTGCCGTGCGCCAGTTGGCCACCGGCCTGCGCGCCTCCACCCCAACCCGCCGGCAGCAATTCCGGCGCTTGGCGGCGGAGCAGGTCGGCGAACGAGGACAGATTGAGTGCTGAGGCGTCGGAAATCGCGGGGTTAGTGGGCAGGCGGTCGGAGAACTGCCAGGTCACTGTCCACCCTTCTGCACGTACGCGCGGACGAAGTCCTCCGCGTTCTCCTCGAGGACGTCGTCAATCTCGTCGAGCAGATCGTCGGTGTCTTCGGCCAATTTCTCACGGCGCTCCTGGCCCGCGGCCGTGGTGTCGGTGAAGTCGTCGTCATCGCCGCCACCACCACCACGCTTGGTCTGCTCCTGCGCCATCGCCGCCTCCTGCTTGATGAACAGCCGCGTCACGCGCCTGCTGGTATTGCTCTACCCTACCGTTCCACTCCGACGTTTCTCGGCTCCACACCGGTATTGTCGGCCCGTCCCGCCATGTCGCACGTCGTGCGCCCGCAAACAATCGACTCACCCGATATCAGCTGGTCAACTGCTGGACCAGCTCGGCAGCACTGTCCACCGAGTCCAGCAGCGCGCCAACGTGGGCTTTGCTGCCCCGCAGCGGTTCCAGGGTGGGAATGCGGACCAGCGAATCGCCGCCCAGGTCGAAGATGACCGAGTCCCAACTCGCCGCCGCGATGTCGGCACCGAACCTGCGCAGGCACTCACCGCGGAAGTAGGCGCGGGTGTCCGTCGGCGGACTGTCGACGGCGTTGAGTACCTGCTGCTCGCTGACCAGACGCTTCATGGATCCGCGCGCCACCAGCCGGTTGTACAGACCCTTGTCCAGCCGGACGTCGGAATATTGCAGATCCACCAGGTGCAGCCGCGGCGCCGACCAGCTCAGGTTCTCCCGCTGCCGAAAGCCTTCCAGCAGTCGCAACTTGGCCGGCCAGTCGAGCAGCTCGGCGCAGTCCATGGGGTCGCGTTCGAGTTGGTCGAGCACGTGCGCCCAGGTCTTGACGACGTCGGACGCGCGCGGATCAGGGTCGCGGTTGTCGACCAGCTTCGCCACCCGATCCAGGTAGATACGCTGGAGTGCCAGACCCGTCAGCTCACGACCGTCGGCCAGGGCAACGGTGGCGCGCAGCGCGGGATCGCGGCTGATCGCGTGGACGGCCTGCACCGGACGGGCCAGAGTCAGGTCGCTGAGGTCTATCCCGTGGGCGGGGCCCTCTTCGATCACGTCGAGCACGAGCGCGGTGGTGCCGAGCTTGAGGTAGGTCGAGGTCTCGGCAAGGTTGGCGTCCCCGATGATCACGTGCAGCCGTCGATACCTGTCCGCATCGGCGTGCGGTTCGTCACGGGTGTTGATGATCCCGCGCTTCAGCGTGGTCTCCAGCCCGACCTCGACCTCGATGTAGTCGGAGCGCTGGGACAGCTGGAAGCCCGGCTCGTCACCGGATGGCCCGATACCCACCCGGCCGGAGCCGGTCACCACCTGACGCGACACCAGGAACGGGGTCAGCCCGGCGATGATCGCCGAAAATGGCGTCTGCCGGCTCATCAGATAGTTTTCGTGCGTGCCGTAGGAGGCGCCCTTGCCGTCGACATTGTTCTTGTAGAGCTGCAGCTTCGCTGCGCCTGGCACGCTGGCGACGTGGCGGGCTGCGGCTTCCATCACGCGCTCGCCGGCCTTGTCCCAGATCACCGCGTCGAGGGGGTCGGTGCACTCGGGCGCGGAGTACTCGGGGTGGGCATGGTCGACGTAGAGCCGCGCCCCGTTCGTCAGGATCATGTTGGCAGCACCGACCTCGTCAGCGTCGACCACCGGCGGCGGTCCGGTCGACCGGCTCAGATCGAAGCCACGGGCGTCGCGTAGCGGCGATTCGACCTCATAGTCCCAACGGGTGCGTTTGGCGCGCTGAATGCCGGCGGCGGCGGCGTAGGCCAACACCGCCTGTGTCGAGGTGAGGATCGGGTTGGCGGTCGGGTCCGAAGGCGACGAGATACCGTACTCGACCTCCGTCCCGATAATCCGTTGCATGCCATCAGCCTAGGCCCGCCGACCCCGGACCTCCGAGCGGCCTGCGAGGCGGGGCGGGAGGAGGCGGGCGCGACGCAGATGCCGGGGACGTGTCCGTCGCCGGACCCCGACACGGCGCTGTCGCCGGCGCACCGGGCGCGCCGGCCGTAGGGTGAGCCGTCATGGGCCTTACTCTTCGCCGCCCGCCGGCCGGACCGTCGCCAGGCGACGCGACCGAAAGTTGGTTCCTGGCAAGAGGCTTGCCGTTGGTGCTGACTCCGCGGGCGCGGGGACGGCGGCTCTGGCCCCGGTCGGCTCCCGTGTTGGCGGCCTACGCGACAACCGAGGGCTGCGAACTCGCGATCTGGATGATCACCGGCGACCGCAACGTCGACATCGTCGGAAACCCGACTGCTGTCGAATGGGGACTGCTGGCCATACTCGGCGCCATGCTGCCGCTGGCCGCCGTCGTCGGCTGGCTGGTGTCCCGAATGTCGGGCAGCCGCAGCCGCACGGTCGTCGCATCCATGGCGGTGGCCTTCGCAACGATGACCGGAACCCTCGAAACCGGCCCGATTCACGTGCTGCGGATCGCCGGCCTGGTAGCGCTGGTGTTGCTCCTGACCTCCTCCGGCGCCGGGGCGGTGCTTGCCTGGGCCGTGCGGATGACCTTGTCGCACCTCGCGGCGGTCGGCTCAATGGCGGTGCGGGCCCTGCCCGTCGTGTTGCTGACCGTCCTGGTGTTCCTCAACCCCTACGTCTGGCTCATGGCGGCGACGATCAGCCAGCAGCGGCTCTGGCTGGCGCTGCTGTTTCTGGTCGCCATCGCGGCGGCGTTCGTCGTATCGGGAAGTCTGGAACGGGTCCGGCCAATGCTCCGGGCGACTGCCGCACCGCCCCATGACTGCGAACGGCTGACGGGCACGCCCTTTGCGAACATGACCGACCCGCCGAACAGCCCTCCACTTACCCGGGCCGAACGCGTCAACGTGGTGTTCGTGCTCGCCACCTCGCAGCTGGTGCAGATCCTGGTGGTGGCCGCGGTCATCGCCACGATCTTCTTCGTGCTCGGGCTGACCCTGCTCAGCGAACCGCTGCTCGCCGAATGGACCCACAACAAGGGATCGACCCACGGGACGCTGCTGGGAACGACGATTCCGGTGCCGCAGCCGCTGATCAACACTTGTCTGTTCCTCGTCGCGCTGTCGTTCATGTACATCGGTGCCCGTGCGGTCGGCGACGGCGAATACCGTTCCACCTTCCTCGACCCGCTGATCGAGGACCTGCATGTCACCCTGATCGCGCGCAACCGCTACCGCGGTGCCCTCGCAACGGCCGCGCCCGCTGTTGACGCCTCGCACGGCACTGGCTAATTTCACCGTGTGTCCGCCCCCGAATCCGACCCCGTAGCGGGTCAAGATGCGACCGACTTGGCCGGGAAGCGTTACGGCGAAGTGCTTCTGGTCCAGGTTGACGAGTCGGGCCCGCAGGCCACCGTCTACAACAGCTTCCCGCTCAACGACTGCCCCGCCGAGCTGTGGTTGGCGCTCGATCCCCGGGCCATCGCCACCGAACACGGCGCGGCCGCGGCACTACTCAACGGCCCGCGCTACTGGCTGATGAACGCCATCGAAAAGAAGCCGCAGGGCCCGCAGGAGACGAAGACCTTCGGCGGGATCGACATGATCCGCCAAGCCACGGTCGCGATGTCGTCGATGAACCCGGCTCCTTACAGCGTCAACGAGGTGGACCGCAACACCGTCTTCGTCTTCAACGCCGGCGAGGAGATCTACGAACTGCTCGACCCCGACGGGCGATGCTGGGTCATGCAGACCTACAGCCAGGTCGCCGATCCGGGCCTGTCACGCACGGACCTGCCCGGGCTTGCCGACCGGCTCACGCTGCCCGAAGGCTGGAGCTACCAACCGCGGGTGCTCACCGAGACCCTGCGCATCGACACCACGACCAAGCCGGCCAAGGTCACTCAGGACGACCTCACCAACAGCTATTCACTCGCCGAGACATAAAATACGAACACCCTGCCCGGCGTGTCGTGTGCGTGGCTTATGTGTCGCTGTGGCGCTACAAGTACTGGCCCAGGTTGGACTCGGTGTCGATGGCCCGCGACGCGCTCGACGACTTGCCGGTGACCAAGGTGCGGATGTAAACGATCCGCTCGCCTTTCTTGCCAGAGATCCGGGCCCAGTCATCGGGGTTGGTGGTGTTGGGCAGGTCCTCGTTCTCGGCGAACTCGTCGACGATTGAGTCGAGCAGGTGCTGGATGCGCAGACCCGGCTGCCCCGTTTCGAGCACCGACTTGATGGCGTTCTTCTTCGCCCGGTCGACGACGTTCTGGATCATCGCCCCGGAGTTGAAGTCCTTGAAGTACATGACTTCCTTGTCGCCGTTGGCGTAGGTCACTTCCAGGAACCGGTTGTCGTCGATCTCGGCGTACATCCGGTCGACGACCTTTTCGATCATCGCCTTGATGCACGCCCCGCGGTCGCCGCCGAATTCGGCGAGGTCGTCGGCGTGCACAGGCAGCGACTCGACGAGGTACTTCGAGAAGATGTCCTGTGCCGCTTCGGCATCGGGCCGCTCGATCTTGATCTTCACGTCGAGGCGGCCGGGGCGCAGGATCGCCGGGTCGATCATGTCCTCGCGGTTGGAGGCGCCGATCACGATGACGTTCTCGAGCCCCTCCACGCCGTCGATCTCGCTCAAAAGCTGCGGGACGACCGTGGTTTCGACGTCCGATGAGACACCGGTTCCCCGGGTGCGGAAGATCGAGTCCATCTCGTCGAAGAACACGATCACCGGCGTTCCCTCCGACGCCTTCTCCCGGGCGCGCTGGAAGATCAGCCGGATGTGCCGCTCGGTCTCGCCGACAAACTTGTTGAGCAGCTCGGGGCCCTTGATGTTGAGGAAGTACGACTTGGCCTCGCGGGCGTCGTCGCCGCGCACCTCGGCCATCTTCTTGGCCAGCGAGTTGGCCACCGCCTTGGCGATCAGCGTCTTACCGCAGCCAGGCGGACCGTAGAGCAGCACGCCTTTGGGCGGACGCAGCGCGTACTCCCGGTAGAGTTCCTTGTGCAGGAACGGCAACTCGACCGCGTCGCGGATCTGCTCGATCTGGCGGGTCAGCCCACCGATATCGGAGTAGCTGACGTCGGGCACCTCCTCTAGGACCAGGTCTTCGACCTCGGCCTTGGGAATGCGCTCGAAGGCGTAGCCGGCTTTGCTGTCGACCAGCAGCGAGTCACCGGGGCGGAGCTTGCGGGGCTTGGTGTCGTCGTTGAGCGCATCCGGGACACCGTCGGGCAGGTCCTCGGCGACCAGCGGCTCGGCGAGCCACACGATGCGCTCCTCGTCGGCGTGGCCGACGACCAGAGCCCGGTTGCCGTCGGCCAGGACTTCCCGCAACGTCGAGATCTCGCCGACCGATTCGAACGTGCCGGCCTCGACGACGGTCAGGGCCTCGTTGAGCCGGACCGTCTGGCCCTTCCGCAGCACCGTGGCATCGATGTTCGGCGAGCACGTCAGGCGCATCTTGCGGCCTGACGTGAACACGTCGACGGTTTCGTCGTCGTGGGTGCCCAGCAGGACGCCGTAGCCACTGGGCGGCTGCCCGAGCCGATCGACCTCCTCGCGCAGCGCCAGCAGTTGCTGGCGGGCTTCTTTGAGGGTCTCCATCAACTTGGAGTTGCGGGCCGCCAGCGAGTCGATACGGGCCTCGAGTTGGTGCACCTCACGGGCTGTGCGGCCACCACCGTTCGTGCCAACGGCCTGCTCGAGTTGCTCGCGAAGCAGCGCCGCCTCACGCCGTAGTTGCTCCAATTCGGCAGCGTCGCCACTGGACGGGTTCGGCCCCCGGGTGTCACCGAATGCATCAGAACGCTCTGAGTCACCCATGTTGCGCTCCTTTCCCGCACCAGGAATTGGTGCAGCGGATACTTCAACGCTACCGGCGATTGGCTCGTGATGTGTGGATCCGAATGCCGCCGAAAGGTTAAAACTGTGATGCCGCTGGTAACGTCGCGTTGCAGTCGGCGGATCGGAAGGGAATGCGTGACCCCAAAACCCCTTGCCACGGGAATAACCAGCGCCGACGTCACCGGCGCGGGAACCTCCGATGTGGCATGTACTGCGGTCGCCGACGCGGACGGGCAATGGCGGGGCTGAGCGACTGGATGCGCCGGCAACTCTGCCTTGCACTGGCCGCTGTGGCCGCGTTCGGAATCTCGGCGTGTTCACCCTCCAAGCCCACGGTGGCGTTGCCGCTGTCCTCGCGGGCGGTACCGACGTCGCCACCTCCGGTGGCCACTCCCCCGAAGGTCGACTTGCCCACACCCCAGGCGCTGACCGACGTGCTGAACCGGCTCGCCGACCCGAATGTCCCTGCCGCCGACAAGGTCGACCTCATCGAGGGCGCGACCCCCGAGAATGCGGGCACCCTGGACAAGTTCACCACCGCGCTGCACGACAACGGCTATCTGCCGATGACCTTCGGTGCCGACGACATCGCGTGGTCGGACACCAACCCCTCGGACGTCAAGGCCACGGTCACTGTCCACACCGCCAAGGCGGACAACCGCAACTTCACCTTTCCCATGGAGTTCACTCCCTCCCAGGAAGGCTGGCAGTTGTCGCGACCGACGGCGGAGATGCTGTTAGCGCTGGGCAAGTCGTCATCGCCGACGACCTCCGGCCCGCCGGCCGCCCCCGCACCGGCTCCTCCCCAGGCTCCGGTTCCGGCTCCGCCGCGTTGACCGGCGTGATGTGGATCGGCTGGATCGAGTTCGACGTGCTGCTCGGTGACGTGCGATCACTGAAACAGAAGCGCTCGGCGGTTCGTCCGGTGGTCGCCGAGCTGCAGCGCAAGCTCGGTGTGTCGGCGGCCGAAACCGGTTCCCTCGGGCTGCATCGGAGGGCCGGCATCGGTGTGGCCGTGGTTTCCGGCGACCGCAGCCATGCGGCCGACGTCCTCGACGCCGCCGAGCGTCTCGTCGCAGCGCATCCCGAGTTCGAACTGCTGTCCGCGCGGCGCCGACTGGTGCGCAGCGGCGACCTGGACGGCCACCAGCGCTAGCCGTCGCGTCCCGGGCGCTTGCGGCCCAACGGCGCCGGGGCCACCGCGCCGGGAGCGAGCCGCCGCGTGAAGATCAGGAACGCGGTGTGCCCGCGCATCGTGTGTTGCGGCCGCACGGCCAGGCCGACCACGTTCCAGCCCCGCTGCAGGGTCTCCCAGGCGCGCGGCTCGATCCAGCACTGCTGGGCCCGCAGCGCCTCGACCGCCTTGGACAGCTGAGTTACCGTGGCAACGTAGATGATCAGGACCCCGCCGGCCACCACCAGCCGAGACACCGTGTCCAGCACGTCCCAGGGCGCGAGCATGTCCAGCACCGCGCGGTCGAAAAAGCCGTCGGGAAAGTCGGAGTCGCAGACGTCGCTGACGATCAGCTGCCAGTTCCCGGGCGGACGGCCCGGATCGCCGGAGAAGTCAGCGACGTTGCGCCGGGCGTGCTCGGCGTGCTCGGCGCGCTGCTCGTAGGAGACCACCCGCCCGTCGGGCCCGACCGCGCGCAGCAGCGAAAGGGTCAGCGCGCCGGACCCGGCCCCGGCCTCGAGCACGCGCGCGCCCGGGAATATGTCGCCCTCGTGCACGATCTGGGCGGCGTCTTTGGGATAGATCACCTGCGGCCCGCGTGGCATCGACATCACGTTGTCGACGAGCAGCGGGCGCATCACGAGGAACAGGGCGCCGTTGCTGGATTTGACGACGCTGCCCTGCTGCAGACCGATCAACGCGTCGTGGGCGATCGAGCCGCGGTGGGTGTGGAACTCGGCGCCGGGGGCCAGCGACAGCGTGTAGCGCCGGCCCTTGGCATCGGTGAGCTGGACGCGTTCCCCGCTGGTGAACGGACCGGTGGCAAACACGCCGTCCAGCGTGCCAGCCGACTCACCGTCGCCGGTGCCCGGGGTTGTCGGCGCGCAGACCTAGGCTGCGGGAATGACCGTCCAACCGGAGACACGCCCGCCGCGGCCGGCTCCAAAACCGGCTCCAAAACCGGCACTGTCACCGTCGCGGGCGGCGGACTTCAAGCAGTGCCCGCTGCTGTACCGGTTCCGGGCGATCGACCGGTTGCCCGAGGCCCCGTCGGCGGCGCAGTTGCGGGGTTCGGTGGTGCACGCCGCATTGGAGCAGCTCTACGGCCTGCCGGCAGTGCGGCGCGGCCCCGACGCAGCGCGGTCCCTGGTGGAGTCGGCGTGGGAGCACGTGGTCGCCGCGGAGCCCGACCTGGCCGGCCAGTTCGATCCCGACCAGCGGAGCCGGCTGATCGAGGAGGCCCGGGACCTGCTCTCCGGCTACTACCGGCTCGAAGACCCGACCCGGTTCGACCCGCAGTGCTGCGAAGAGCGGGTGGAAGTCGAACTTGCCGATGGCACGCTGCTGCGCGGCTTCATCGACCGCATCGACGTCGCCGCCACCGGCGAGGTGCGGGTGGTGGACTACAAGACGGGCAAGGCGCCGCCGGCCGCACGGGCTGCGGGGGGCTTCACGGCCGAGTTCAAGGCGATGTTCCAGATGAAGTTCTACGCGGTGGCACTGCTGCGTTCCCGCGGTGTGCTGCCCACCCGGCTGCGCCTGATCTACCTCGCCGACGGTCAGGTGCTGGACTACTCGCCGGATCACGACGAGCTGCTGCGCTTCGAGAAGACGCTGATGGCGATGTGGCGCGCCATCCAATCCGCCGGCCAGAGCGGCGATTTCCGGCCCAAGCAGTCGCGGCTGTGCGACTGGTGTCCCCACCAGCAGCACTGCCCACTGTTCGGGGGAACGCCCCCGCCCTACCCCGGCTGGCCGGAGACCTCTGCGGTCGAAGGTGTTCCGCCTTGCCCCTCAGCGCTGTCACAGAGCGGCGAGAGCTCCTGAAGCATCGTGGGGACGAGCTCGCTGACGGTGGGGTGGATGTGCATGGTGCGCGACAGCGTGGTGTAGGGCGCGTCGGCGGACATGACATCCAGGATGGCGTGAATCGCCTCGTCGCCGCCGACCCCCAGGATCGCCGCCCCCAGGATCTTCTCGGTGTCGGCGTCGACGATGATCTTCATGAAGCCTTGCGTTTCGCCCTTTTCCACAGCTCTGCCGACCCGGGTCATCGGCCGCTTACCGAGCAACGCCCTGCGACCCGAGGCCCGCACCTGGGCGACGGTCATGCCGGCCCGCCCCAGCGGCGGGTCGATGTAGAGCGCGTAGGCGGTGATGCGGTCGCTGACGTGCCGCGTATCACCGTCGAGCAGGTTGGCGGCCACGATCTCGAAGTCGTTGTACGAGGTGTGGGTGAACGCACCCCGGCCGTTGCAATCGCCCATCGCCCAGATGTGATCGACGCTCGTCTTGAGCCCGTCGTCGACCACGATGTAGCCGCGGCCGTCGGTCTGCACACCGGCCGCCGGTAGACCCAGGTCGTCGGTGTTGGGCCGTCGCCCCACCGCCAGCAGCAGATGGCTGCCTGCGACCGGCGCGACACCAAGGCCAGGTGTGAGCTCGAACCCGTTGGCGTTGTTGGTGATTCGCACGTCGTCAGCGCCAAGGACGACGTCGATCCCTTCGTTCTCCAAGATGTCCTTGATGGCTCCCGACACATCGTCGTCTTCGCGGGACGCAAGCCTGCGACCCCGCTCGACGACGGTGACCCGGGACCCGAACCTCCGGTACATCTGCGCGAACTCCAGCGCGATGTAGCTGCCGCCCACAATGACCAGATGCGTTGGCAGCATGTCCAATTCGAGGACCGACACGTTGGTCAGGTAGTCGACGCCGCTGAGTCCGGGAATGTCGGGCACCACCGCACGGCCACCGACGTTGAGGAAGATCCGCTCGGCGCTCAGCAGGTCGTCCCCGACCCGCAGGGTGTGCGGGTCCTCGAAACGCGCATGGCCGCGAACGACGGTGCAGCCGTCCATGCCGGCCAACCAACTTTCGACACCCTCTCGGTCCTTGAGCATGATCTCGTCTTTGCGCGCCTTGACTCTCGCCATGTCCACGCTGATCGGCCCGGTTCCGATGCCGTAGTCCGCGCCGCGCCGGGCCAGATACGCGGCGTGCGCGCTGGCCACCAGCGTTTTGGTGGGAATGCATCCGGTGTTGACGCAGGTGCCTCCGATGAGCTTGCGTTCGACGATGGCGACGCGCTGCCCGGCGGCCGTCAGCCGGCCGGCCAGCGGCGGTCCCGCTTGGCCGGCACCGACGATGATCGCATCGAAACGCTTTGTCACAGGCCGGCCGTCAGCGCCAGGATCGCGAACCCACCCAGGATGGCGACCGCGTCCTCGAGCAACGCGATCGGCAGGTCCTGCCCGCCGCGGGCTTCCACCAGCCGCCGGCGCACCTGATAGCCGCCCATGGTGCCCAACACCGCGCCGATCACACCGCAACCCAGCGCGGAAAAGGTGAAATGCCACGCAGCGCCGAGCACCGCGCCGGCGAATGCCCCCATCGTGATCCGTGCGGCGAACGGCGGTAGCGCGGTGCGCGGCGGCGTCTTCGGGAGCTTGTCGGTGACGAGTTCGGCGATCGCCAGGACGGTGACGATGGCGACCGTGATCCCATTGCCCATCCAGGATGCCCAGGTTTCCTGTACGTCGATCCACCCGAACATGGCGGCCCACGCGACGACAGCGGGGGCCGTCAGGGTACGCAGCCCGGCGACGACGCCGATCAACAAGGCCATCAGCAAAACAAGCGCATGTAACACGCAGGTCCTCCCGGCAACGAGCGGTCCGGCGACCGTCGGGGTAACAGCCCATGGAGACAACGCGGATGACGGCCTTAGGCGGACGTTAACACAGCCGTGCGCGTCGGACCCACTATCAGAACCGGCAAAACCTGATGTCCGAAGCGAGAATCGCCTTCGCGCCGATCGCGGCGAGCTCGTCCATGACCTCGTTGACGCCCCGTCGGGGCACCAGTGCGCGGATGGCGACCCAGTCCGGGTCGGCGAGCGGCGCGATCGTCGGCGACTCCAGCCCCGGCGTGATCGCGGTGGCCCGGTCCAGCACCGAGCGCGGGCAGTCGTAGTCGAGCATCAGGTACTGCTGGCCGAAAACCACACCCTGGATCCGCGCCACCAGTTGGTCGCGCGCAGCCCTGGCCTGCTCGGCCTCGTAGTCCATGCTCTCGATCAGCACCGCCTCCGAATCGCACAGCGGCTCGCCGAAGGCGACGAGGTGATGCAGGCTCAGTGTCCGTCCGGACCCCACCACGTCGGCGATCGCGTCGGCGACCCCGAGTTGCACCGAGATCTCCACCGCGCCGTCGAGCCCGATGACGGTCGCCTCAATACCCCGCTCGGCCAAGTCTTTCCGGACCAGGTTCGGGTAGGCGGTCGCGATGCGTTTGCCGGCCAGGTCGGCCGTCGTCCACTTGTGCCCGGCCGGGCCGGCGTAGCGGAAGCTGGACGACCCGAAGCCGAGCGCCAGGCACTCGCGCACCGCCGCACCCGAATCGCACACCAGATCGCGTCCGGTGATCCCGAAATCGAGTTCTCCCGAACCGACATAGATCGCAATGTCTTTAGGGCGCAGGAAGAAGAACTCGACTTGGTTGACTGGGTCGAGGACTGTCAAGTCCTTGGGATCGGATCGGCGACGGTAGCCGGCCTCCGCGAGGATTTCGGAGGCCGGCTCGCTCAGCGAACCCTTGTTGGGAACCGCGACCCGCAACATGTTCACAGCTTCCGGTAGATGTCGTCGAGGGACAGGCCGCGCGCGATCATCAGCACCTGCGTCCAGTAGAGCAATTGGCTGATCTCCTCGGCGAGCGCGTCGTCGGCTTCGTGCTCGGCGGCCAGCCACACCTCGCCGGCCTCCTCGAGGATCTTCTTGCCCAGCCGATGCACCCCGCCGTCCAGCGCGGCGACCGTGGCGCTGCCGGCGGGTCGGGTGCGGGCGCGGTCGCCCAGTTCGGCGAACAAATCCTCGAAGGTCTTCACGGCCAGCGATTGTGTCATGCGGGGGAAGGCACAGTCACGGCGGTTTCGCCCCGCATCGCCAAGACCGGCCGCTCGCGGCATACGGTGGGGCATGGATTTCTCCGAGATCGTCGTCACCGTTGCGGGACCCCGGGGCGACATCACCTTGAACCGCCCGGAGAAGCTCAACCCCCTGAGCACGACGACGCTCAACGAATTGGTCCTGGCCGCGCGATATCTCGATTCCCTGCCCACCGTCAAGGTGGTCGTCGTGGCCGGCAACGGACGGGCCTTCAGCGCGGGCGCGGACCTCGCGTCGTTCGCGACGCCGCGCGATCGCGGCGACCCGGCAACTGTGGGCGCGACGCGCGAGGCGGCCGACGCCGGACGGCGGATGGCCGATGCGATCGAGGCAATGAACGCGGTGACCATCGCGCGTCTGCACGGCCACTGCGTCGGGGGTGGCGTCGTTCTGGCGGCGGCCTGCGACTTGCGTGTCGCGGCCGACGACACCCGCTTCGTGATTCCCGAAGTCGACCTGGGCATTCCGCTGGCCTGGGGTGGTATCCCCCGGCTGGTGCGCGAAATCGGTCCCGCCAGGACGAAGGAACTTGTCATGACCTGCCGCCCGTTCGACGCGAACGAAGCGCTTGCTGTCGGCTTCGTGAACCGGATGGTGCCCGCGGCCGGGCTCAGCGCCGCCGTCGACGAACTCGTCGGCCGGCTGGCCGCGAAGTCCGCGCTGACGCTGACCGCCACCAAACGCCACACCAACGCGGTGACCGAGTCGATGGTCGGGACAGCGCGGGCCTGGAATGACGCCGATTCGCTGGCCACCGCGCTGCGCGACCCCGAATCGCGGGCGGCGGGAACGGCTTACCTGAAGCGCTTGGGCCGCGACTACACGGGTTGAGCGTGAACGAGGCCGACCTAAATTCACCGAACCTGTAGATCTGTAGCGAAAGTGCGAGTAGTGCTCTGCAGAATTACAGGCTCGGCGGCCCCGCCGGCCAGTCCTCTCCGAGCCGTTCAGTCCTCCGGGTTGTAGCCGAGGTTGGGGCCGAGCCAGCGCTCGGCTTCGGCCAGCGTCCACCCCTTGCGCTTCGCGTAGTCGGCTACCTGGTCCTGGGCCATCCGGCCCACCACGAAGTACTGCGACTGGGGGTGCGAGAAATACCAGCCGCTGACGGCAGCACCGGGCCACATCGCCATCGACTCGGTCAATTCGATACCGGTCCGCTCCTTGACGTCCATCAACGTCCAGAGCGTCGCCTTCTCGGTGTGCTCCGGGCAGGCCGGATAACCGGGGGCAGGGCGGATTCCCCTGTACTTCTCATCGATGAGCGCCGCGTTGTCCAGCTGCTCGTCGGGCTCGAATCCCCAGAACTCCCTGCGGACCCGTTGGTGCATCCGCTCGGCGAACGCCTCGGCCAGCCGGTCGGCGATCGACTCCAGCAGGATCGCACTGTAATCGTCGACGGCTGCCTTGAACTCCGCGATCTTGTCACCGCCGCCGAGCCCCGCGGTGACGGCGAACGCGCCGATGTAATCGGCCAGACCGGTGTCCTTGGGCGCGATGTAGTCGCCGAGGCACCGGTTCGGGATGCCGTCCCGGTGCTCACCCTGCTGACGGAGGTTGTGCAACGTGGTCAACACCTCGGTGCGGGTGTCGTCGGTGTAGACCTCGATGTCGTCGAAACCGGGGCCGACCGCGTTCGCCGGGAAGAATCCGATGACCCCGTTGGCGGTCAGCCACTTTTCCTTGATCAGGGTGTCGAGCATCTCCTGGGCGTCGTCGTACAGCTTGCGGGCAGCCTCGCCGGTGGCCGGGTTGTTGAGGATGTCGGGGAAGCGACCCTTCATCTCCCAGGCGTTGAAGAACGGCTGCCAGTCGATGTATTCGCGCAGTTCGGCGAGGTCGTAGTCGTGAAACTCCCGCACGCCCAGCCCCTGGGCGGGCACCGGCGGCGTGTAGCCGTCCCACACGATCGGAGTCCGGTTGGCGCGGGACTTCTCCAGCGTCAGCATCGGCCGCTCGTTCTTCTGGGAGTGCCGCTCGCGAAGGGATGCGTAGTCGGCCTCGGTGGCCTCCAGCAGGGCCGGACGCTGCTTGTCGTCGAGGAGGGCCGCGGCGACCGGCACCGAACGGGACGCGTCCTTGACCCAGACCACCGGGCCGCTACGGCGCGGCGCCACCTTCACGGCCGTGTGGGCGCGCGAAGTGGTCGCGCCACCGATCAGCAGCGGAATCTTCAGCCCCTCGCGTTCCATCTCGACGGCGAAGTTGACCATCTCGTCCAGCGAGGGGGTGATCAGCCCCGACAGCCCGATGATGTCGGCGTCGTGCTCCTTCGCCGCGTCCAGGATCTTGCTCGCAGGCACCATCACACCGAGGTCGATCACTTCGAAGTTGTTGCACTGCAGGACGACCCCGACGATGTTCTTGCCGATGTCGTGGACGTCGCCCTTCACGGTCGCCATGATGATCGTGCCGTTGGTGTCTTTCCCAGCTGCGGCGCCGGATTCTTCCTTCTCCGCCTCGATGTACGGCAGCAGGTACGCAACGGCCTTCTTCATCACCCGGGCCGACTTGACGACCTGGGGCAGGAACATCTTGCCCGAGCCGAAGAGGTCGCCGACCACGTTCATGCCGTCCATCAGCGGGCCCTCGATCACCTCGATCGGGCGACCACCCGCGGCGGCGATCTCGGCCCGCAGCTCCTCGGTGTCGGCATCGACGTGGGCATCGATGCCTTTGACCAACGCGTGCGTGATCCGTTCGCGGACCGGGAGACTGCGCCACTCGGCCGCGACCGGGTCGTCAGCCTTCTCCGTGCTGTTGAACCGCTCGGCGATCTCCAGGAGCCGTTCGGCCGCATCCTCGCGGCGGTTCAGGACGACGTCCTCGATGCGGTCGCGCAGCTCGGGGTCGATCGAGTCATACGGCACCAGCGCGCCGGCGTTGACGATGCCCATGTCCAGGCCCGCCTTGATGGCGTGGAACAAAAACACGGCGTGGATCGCCTCGCGGACGGGATTGTTGCCCCGGAACGAGAACGACACGTTCGAGATACCGCCGGAGATGTGCACCCCGGGCAGATTCTCCTTGATCCAGGCGCAGGCCTCGATGAAGTCGATCCCGTAGGTGGCGTGCTCCTCGATACCCGTCGCCAGCGCGAAGCAGTTCGGGTCGAAGATGATGTCCTCGGCCGGGAAGCCGACCTCTTCGGTCAGGATCCGGTAGGCGCGCCCGCAGATCTGTTTGCGGCGCTCCAGGTTGTCGGCCTGGCCCTGCTCGTCGAAGGCCATCACGACGACAGCGGCGCCGTACTTGCGGCACAGCCGTGCCTCGCGGACGAACTTCTCCTCGCCCTCCTTCATGGAGATCGAGTTGACGATCGGCTTGCCCTGCACGTTTTTCAGGCCCGCCTCGATGACCTCCCACTTGGAGGAGTCGATCATCACCGGGACGCGGCTGATGTCCGGCTCGGCCGCGATCAGCTTGGTGAACCGGTCCATCGCGGCGACGCCGTCGATCATGCCCTCGTCCATGTTGATGTCGATGACCTGCGCACCGACCTCGACCTGTTGCAGGGCGACCGACAGCGCGGTGTCGTAGTCCTCGGCCTTGATCAGGTTGCGGAACCGGGCGGAGCCGGTGATGTTGGTGCGCTCACCGATGTTGACGAACAGCGAGTCGTCGGTGATGTTGAGCGGCTCCAGTCCGGCCAGGCGAGTGGCCGCTTGATTTTCTGGGATCTCCGGCACCTCGCGCGGCGGCTTGCCCTCGACGACCTTGGCGATCTCCGCGATGTGCGGCGGCGCCGTCCCGCAGCAACCACCGACGATGTTCACCAGGCCCGCCTCGGCGAAGTCTGCGATGTAGCTCGCCTGACGCTCGGGGGACTCGTCGTACTCGCCAAAGGCGTTGGGCAGCCCGGCGTTCGGATAGCAGGAGACGAAGGTGTCCGCGATCCGCGACACTTCGGCGATGTACGGCCTCATCTCCGGCGCGCCCAGGGCGCAGTTGAGGCCGACCGCGAGTGGCTTCGCGTGCCTGATCGAGTTCCAGAATGCTTCGGTGACCTGACCGGACAACGTCCGCCCGGAAGCGTCGGTGATGGTGCCCGAGATGATGACGGGCCAGCGGCGTCCGCGGTCCTCGAACAGAGTCTCGACGGCGAACACGGCCGCCTTGGCGTTCAGCGAGTCGAAGATCGTCTCGATGATGAGGAGATCAGCACCACCGTCGACCAGGCCGTTGGCTGATTCGAGGTAGGCCGCGACCAGTTGGTCGTAGGAGACGTTGCGGGCCCCGGGGTCGTTGACGTCCGGCGAGATCGACGCGGTGCGCGTGGTCGGGCCGATTGCGCCGGCGACGTAGCGGGGCTTGTCCGGGGTGCTGAACTCGTCGGCGGCCGCCCGCGCCAGAGCGGCACCGGCGTAGTTCAACTCGTAGCTCAGCTCGGCCATCTCGTAGTCGGAGAGCGAAATCGCGTTCGCGTTGAACGTGTTGGTCTCCAGGATGTCGGCGCCCGCCTCGAGGTACTCGCGGTGGATCCCGGCGATGATCTGTGGCTGCGTCAGGCTGAGCAGGTCGTTGTTGCCCTGAAGCGCGGTCGGCCATTCGGTGAACCGATCGCCGCGGTAACCGGCCTCGTCGGGCCGGTCGCGCTGGATCGCCGTGCCCATCGCGCCGTCGATCACCATGATCCGCTGGCGCAGAGCCGCCGTCAGTACGTCGGTGCAGTCTGGGCGGATGTTCGGCGCGAAGGTCTGAGACGCCGAGGCGTTTACGGTGGCGTTCACGTGCATTCCTTCCGTTACGGAAGGCGTCCTTGACTCTGCCGAGCGTGGCGGATACCGGCAGGGACCCGGATCCGTTGCAACGCCTCTCGACCAGGAAAGTCTACGTTGTCACCCGACGTCTGGACGCCCAGCTCGACCCGACCCGCTCAAGCATCGCGGAGCCCTCCAGCGCCGGCTTGCGAATCGTGTCGGCAATCTCGTCGTTACCAACTCTAACCAGATGGCAGTCGAACATATTTCGTCTCGACCGCGGCGACCGCCGGCTGCCGAAGTCATCGAGGCCCAGGTCAGCCGCCTGCGGCCGGGTACCCGTCACGCCGTCGCCGACCACCGCACGCCGCGCCAACGCATCGAGGACGCCAATGTCGTAGCGGGCTTGGCTTCCGACAGTCACCCGCTTAAGGATAGTCGGCCTGTGAAATCGTTCGGCCGACGGCGTTCGAACCTGCCACCCCGGGGTTTGCCGCGCGGCCCGCATCGTCGGCGGGCCACACCTCACGGCCCACCTCCTCAACGGCCCACCGCGCGGCCCGCATCGTCGGCGGGCCAGGCCGTACCCTGACGTTGTGACTCCGCCCGCCGGTAGCGCCGCGCTGCCCGAACTGCACAACACCGTCGTCGTGGCGGCGTTCGAGGGCTGGAACGACGCGGGTGACGCGGCCAGCGACGCGCTCGAGCACATCGAGGCCATCTGGGAAGCGGAGCCCATCGTCGAGATCGACGACGAGGCGTACTACGACTACCAAGTGAATCGTCCCGTCATCCGCCAGATCGATGGGGTCACCCGCGAACTGGTGTGGCCCGCGATGCGCATCTCGCACTGCCGCCCACCGGGCAGTGACCGCGACGTGGTGCTCATGCACGGGGTGGAGCCCAACATGCGCTGGCGCACCTTCTGCGCCGAATTGCTGGCCATCGCCGACAAGCTCAACGTCGACACCGTCGTCATCCTCGGCGCGCTGCTGGCCGACACCCCGCACACGCGGCCGGTTCCGGTCTCCGGCGCGGCCTACTCGCCGGAATCGGCGAAGCTGTTCGGTCTGGAGGAAACCCGTTACGAAGGACCGACCGGGATCGCCGGCGTCTTCCAGGACGCGTGCGTGGCTGCCGGGATCCCGGCGGTGACGTTCTGGGCGGCGGTGCCGCACTACGTATCGAGCCCGCCCAACCCGAAGGCGACGGTGGCGCTGCTGCGGCGCGTCGAAGAGGTACTCGACATCGAGGTGCCGCTGGGCGACCTCCCCGCGCTCGCCGAGGAGTGGGAACAAGCGATCAGCGATGTGGCCGCCGAGGACGAGGACCTGGGCGAATACGTGGAGTCGCTGGAGCAGCGCGACGCCGAGGTCGACATGAGCGAAGTCCTGGGCAAGATCGACGGCGACACGCTGGCCGCCGATTTCGAACGATACCTGCGCCGCCGCCGCCCCGGACACGGGCGCTGAGTCCGGCCACTAAAGGAATCGCCACGATTTGCCGTCGTCGGCGGTGATGCGAAAACATCGGCAATTCGGCGGCGAGCCCGGCCGGACGGCGCAAGCGACGACGAGAGGAGCCGCATGGCCGCATGGCCCGATCCCGACAACCCTCGGTTGACCGCCGACCAGGTCGATCCGGTCCCGGACCGCCTTGGCGAAGAGGCCGGCTACCACAAGGGGCTCAAACCGCGGCAGCTGCAGATGATCGGCATCGGGGGTGCGATCGGCACCGGGCTTTTTCTCGGTGCCGGCGGCCGGCTGGCCAAGGCCGGGCCGGGGCTGTTCCTCATCTACGCGCTGTGCGGCTTCTTCGTCTTCTTGATCCTGCGGGCGCTCGGAGAGTTGGTGTTGCATCGTCCGTCATCAGGCTCGTTCGTGTCCTATGCGCGCGAATTCTTCGGCGAGAAGGCCGCGTACGTCGTCGGGTGGATGTACTTCCTGAACTGGGCGATGACCTCGATCGTGGACACCACCGCGATCGCCACCTATCTGCACCGGTGGAGTTTGTTCGCCCCCGTCCCCCAGTGGCTTTTGGCCCTGATCGCTCTGGCGGCCGTCCTGGGTATGAACCTGATCTCGGTGGAATGGTTCGGCGAGCTGGAGTTCTGGGCCGCGCTGATCAAGGTGTTCGCGCTGATGGCCTTTCTGGTCGTGGGGACCGTCTTTCTTGCCGGGCGCTACTCCATCGACGGCCGCAGCACCGGATTGAGTTTGTGGACGGGCCACGGCGGCTTCTTCCCAACCGGTCTGGCGCCTCTGCTGGTGGTCGCCTCGGGCGTCGTGTTCGCCTACGCCGCGGTCGAACTGGTGGGCACCGCGGCCGGGGAGACCGCGGAGCCGGAGAAGATCATGCCGCGGGCCATCAACTCCGTGATCGCGCGCATAGCCGTCTTCTACGTCGGGTCGGTTGCACTGCTGGCGCTGCTGCTGCCCTTCACCGCCTACAAGTCCGGGGAGAGCCCGTTCGTCACCTTCTTCTCCAAGGTCGGCTTCTACGGGGCCGGCGACCTGATGAACATCGTGGTCCTCACCGCGGCGCTGTCGAGCCTGAACGCCGGCCTTTATTCGACCGGCCGCGTCATGCACTCGATAGCCATGAGCGGCAGCGGCCCGAGGTTCGCCAAGCGCATGTCGCGCAACGGCGTGCCCTACGGCGGCATCGCGATGACGGCCGTCATCTGCCTTCTCGGTATTGCACTGAATGCCTTCAACCCCGGTGAGGCGTTCGAGATCGTGCTCAACGTCGCCGCACTGGGCATCATCGCGTCATGGGCCACGATCGTGCTCTGCCAGCTTCAGCTCTACCGGGTGGCGCGTGCGGGGCTGCTGCAGCGCCCGCGGTTCCGCATGCCGCTGTCGCCGTACAGCGGGTACGCGACCCTGGCGTTCTTGGTCGCGATCCTGGTGCTGATGGGCTTCGATGCACCGATCGGCACCTGGACCGTCGCATCGCTGGTGGTGATCGTCCCGGCCCTGGTCGTGGGATGGTACGTGGTGCGCCACCGTGTCATGGCCGTCGCGGGTCGGCGTACCGGCCTCACCGAGCCGCGTCCGCCGATTGCCAACCCGCCGATGCAACCGTCAGACTGATGCCCGTCGCCAGACCCACTGCAGGAGAGAAACGATCATTCGCAACCGCTACGCAGCCACGCCGCCGCTGTACGGGATGGCCATGATCTTCCTGGCCATCGCCGTGGTCGCGGTCACCGCGTATCTGCACGCGGGCTGGTGGTCGGCGATCGGGTACGGCGCGGCCGCACTCATCGCCGTGGTCGGCTTCGCGCTCGTCTTCCGCGACCTGTCCTGACGCGACCTGTCCTGACGCGGCGGGTCAGGCCCCGGGCGTCTGCAAATCCTCGTTGTAGGCGCTCGTGGAGCGGCCGAGCGCGGCGACCTCGGCGTCCATCCGCGGCAACAACTCGGCGGTCGTCTTGCGGATGGGGAACGCCCCGACCCGGGTGGACAACACCGGCTTGAGCCAGCGGAACGCGCCGACCCAGGGCGGACAGTAGACGTGGTCCCGGCGGCCCTCGATGCCCTTCACCAGGGCGTCGGCGCACTTGTCGACGGTGGTCGTCGTGTTCAGCGGCCACGGCAGCTTGGCGAGCAACTCGCCGAACGAGGGCAGGTCGGTCTTGGTGTCGCGGACCAGCGCGGTGTCGATCCAGGACATGTGCGAGGAACCCACGCCGACCCCCCGGTGGGCCAGCTCCAACCGCAATGCGTCGGCCAGGATTTCGACGCCGGCCTTCGACGCGTTGTAGGGTGCCAGTCCCGGGGCCGCGGCATAGGCCGCCAGCGACGAGACGACCAGCACGTAGCCCCGGCGGTCGATCACCGACGCCAGCGTGGCCCGCACGGTGTGGAAGACACCCAGCACGTTGACGTCCAGCACCCGCTTGAAGGCCTCGGGATCGACCTGCAGCACCGACCCGTAGCTGGCGATGCCGGCGTTGGCCACGACGACATCGATGCCGCCGAAGCGTTCGACGGCCTGCGCAGCCGCCGCCTCCATGGCGGGCAGATCGCGCACGTCGGCGACCGCGGTCAGCACGCAGTCCTCGCCGAGTTCGGCGGCCCGCGCGTCGAGTTCGGCCTTGTCCAGGTCCGTCAGCACGAGTTGGGCGCCCCGGTCCCGCAGGCGGCGGGCGATCTCGGCTCCGATCCCCCGGGCGCCACCGGTGATGAACACGACCTTGCCCTGCAGCGATGTCATGGCCGACAAGGTACCGTCGCGCCGGTCACAGGTCCACCCCGAGCAGCGCATCGGCCGCGGTCGCGACCAGCCGCGGCGCGGCGGTGTCATGGCCGCCGTATTCGAGCGCGTCGGTAACCCAACCATCAAGGGCAGCAATGGCTTTGGGGGTATCTAGATCGTCGGCCAGGTAACGCCGCACCCGGGCTACGACGTCGGCGGCGTCCGGCCCCGACGGCAACGCCGCCGCGGTGCGCCAGCGCTGCAGCCGGGCTGTGGCCTCGTCGAGCACCTGCTCGCTCCAGGACCGGTCCGTGCGGTAGTGCCCGGCGAGCAGTCCGAGCCGGATGGCCGTCGGCTCGACGCCCCGGGCGCGCAGCGCCGAGACCAGCACCAGGTTGCCGCGGCTCTTGGACATCTTGTGCCCGTCCCAGCCGATCATCCCGGCGTGCACGTAGTGCCGCGCGAAACGCCGCTCCCCGCCGACGCATTCGGCATGGGCGGCGGTGAACTCGTGATGCGGGAAGATCAGGTCGCTGCCACCGCCCTGGATGTCCACTCCGCTGCCGAGGCGGCTGAGCGCGATCGCCGCACATTCGACGTGCCAACCGGGCCGGCCGGCGCCGAACGGCGACGTCCAGCTGGGCTCGCCGGGCCGCGCGGCCCGCCACAGCACGGCGTCGAGGGCGTCGGACTTGCCGGGGCGCTCCGGGTCGCCACCGCGCTCGGCGAACAGCCGCAGCATGGTCTCGCGGTCGTAGCCGGACTCGTAGCCGAACTGCAGCGTGGCATCCGCACGGTAGTAGACGTCGGGGTATTCCCCGTCGACGGCGTACGCCGCGCCGGCGGCGACCATCTTCTCGACGAGCTCGACAACCTCGGCGATCGCTTCGGTGGCACCGACGTAGTCGTGCGGCGGCAGGACGCGCAGCGCGGCCATGTCGTCGCGGAACAGGGCGACCTCGCGGTCGCCGAGTGCACGCCAGTCGATGCCGTCGCGATCGGCACGCTCGAACAACGGGTCGTCGACATCGGTGACGTTCTGCACGTAGCGCACGTCGTGACCGGCGTCCAGCCAGTGCCGATACACGAGGTCGAACGCCAGATAGGTGGCCGCGTGACCCAGATGGGTCGCGTCATACGGCGTGATCCCGCAGACGTACATGCCGGCGACCGCGCCCGGCCCGATCCCGACCGCGACCGGACGGACCTGACGATCGGAGGTGTCGTAGAGACGCAGCTCCGGGCCGCGACCCGACAACTCCGGCACGCCGGGCGAACTCCACGACTGCATCCCTCGACTCTAAACGCGGCCGCTCAGCGGTAGGCGTCGCGTATCGCTGCAAGCAGAATGGGCGCCAGCTCGGCGCGGCACATCACGAAGTCGGGTAGGTACGGGTCGAACTGGTTGTAGCGCAACGGGGAGCCGTCGAGGCGCGACGCGTGCATGCCGGCGGCCATCAACACCCCGGCCGGCGCCGCCGAGTCCCATTCCCACTGCCCGCCCGCGTGCAGGTAGGCGTCGACCTCGCCGTCGATCACGGCCATCGCCTTGGCGCCCGCCGAGCCGATGGCCACCGGCTGGATGGGCAGCATCTGGTGAATGCGGTAGAGCACTGCGGGAGGCCTGCTGGCGCTGACCGCGATCCGGATGGTGCCGCCCACGCCGACGCGCGCGGCATCGGCGGTCACCGTGTCGCTGCGGTACACGATGTTGCCGCGGGCCGGCAATGCCACCGCGGCGTCGGTGATCTCGCGCTGCCCGTCGGTGGGCCGCTGCCACAACGCGATGTGGACCGCCCAGTCGTCACGGCCGGGGGTGGAGAACTCGCGCGTGCCGTCGAGCGGGTCGACGATCCATACCCGGTCGCGCTTCAGCCGGACCAGGTCGTCGTCAGCTTCCTCGCTGAGTACCGCGTCCCCGGGCCGTTCGGCCCGCAGCCGTCTCAGCAGCAGGTCGTTGGCCAGCCTGTCGCCCGCGTCGCCGAGCATCCCCGGATGGCCGAAACCGATCTCCGCGCGCACCGTGAGAAGCAGCTCCCCGGCGTCGGCGGCGAGATCGGCGGCAAGTGCGGCATCGGTCATCTCATCCGCGTCGGGGCTCACCATCTCAGTATCACCGACGCCCCGGAGCCCGCGTCAGAACGCCGGCCACGGGATGGGACGGTGCCGACTGGGTGCGGGCATCACCGGCTTGTCCAGCAGCGCCTGGGCGCGCCCGCGCAGAGCCATGATCTCCGCCGGGGTCATGTGCCCGGCCAATTCGTCGCACAGCGAGTCGCCTAGCGCATCGACGAGGCCGGCGACCGCCTCGCACGTCTGGTCGTCGATCGGCGTGCCGGCCCAGCCCCACAACACCGTGCGCAATTTGTCCTCGACGTGCAGACACACACCGTGATCGACCCCGTACACCCGACCGTCGATGCCCAGCAGGACGTGACCACCCTTGCGGTCGGCGTTGTTGACCAGGATGTCGAAGACCGCGATCCGCCGCAGCCGAAGGTCGTCGGCGTGCATCAGGACGACCTCGTCGCCGGCATAGTCGTAGGCCCGCAGCACCGGCAGATAGCCCGGCTGAGGCCTGCCGGCCGGAAACAGGTCGATGAGGTCCGGTCCCGGGCGTGGCTCGGAGTCCACCGCGTCGCCGGGTTGCTGCACCCACAGCTGCACCATGCCCGGACCCGCCGGTCCGTCGCGAATCAACGTGTAGGGAACGATGTTCCAACCCAATCGCGCCGACACCAGATAAGCTCCGAGCTCCCGGCCGGCCAGCGTCCCGTCCGGGAAGTCCCACAGCGGTTGTTCCCCGGAGACGGGTTTGTACACGCAGTGCACCGTGCGCGCGCCCGAACCCGACCCGCCCAGGGCCGCCTCGCACAGGAAGGTGGCGTTGCTGGCAGAGCGGATCCGCCCGAGGATCGTCATCTCGCCGTCGCGCAGCACCTCACGCCGGTCATTCGTCGACGTCATCGCCGGGCCCCAGCAGCGCGCCGCGTCTGTAGCCGTTCGTGCGCGCACAGATGTGGCCGTCGGGATCCAGCGGTTCCTCGCACAACGGGCAGGGCGGCCGTCCCGCGGAGATGACACGGTTGGAGCGGGTGGCGAACTGCCGCGCCGACTCCGGCGTCAGGAACACCCGTACGGCGTCGGGGCCGTCGTCGGTGTCGTCGAGCACCACCGAGGCGTCGAACTCGGCGTCGGTGGCCGCCAGCAACTCGACCACCACGGTCTGGGCCTCCGAGTCCCAGCCCAACCCCATCGTGCCGACCCGGAACTCCGCGTCGACGGGCGTCACCAACGGGCTGACGTCGTCGATCTCGGAAGGCTCCGGCGGCACGGGCGTACCGAATCTGCGGTTCACCTCGAGCAGCAGCGCACCGATGCGTTCCGCCAGCACCGCAACCTGCTGCTTCTCCAAAACGACGGACACCACCCGCGAATCGTGCACCGCCTGGATGTAGAACGTGCGATTGCCGGGGTAGCCGACAGTCCCGGCCACGAATCGGTCGGGGGTGCGGAAGACATGAATTGCGCGGGCCATGGCACTTCCAAAATACCGGCTCGTGCCGTCGCTGCGCGATCCGACAGTGCCCGACCGTCGGACCGCAGCGAAATCAGTCGGTCGAGCCGCCGACCACCGCGTCGCTGGACGGCACCGCGGGGGCCGGTTTTTCCTGCGGCCGCCGCGACTCCTCCCGGGCATCGTCCCTGGGCGGGCTCACCGCCCGCAACGCGGCCGACAGGCGCGCGCCGGTGTGGTTGACGTGCAGCACGAACGGCCGCAGCTCGGTGTAGCGGATGACGCTGACCGAAATCGGGTCGGCGGTGACGCGCTGGAAGCCGTCGAGGTGGATGCCGTAGGCATCGGCGATCACCGACTTGATGACGTCACCGTGGGTGCACGCCACCCACAACGCGTCGCCCCCGTGGTACTCGGCCAGCCGGCGGTCGTGTTCGCGTACGGCGGCCACCGCCCGGGCCTGCACCTGCGCCAGTCCTTCGCCACCGGGGAACACGGCCGCGCTCGGATGGGCCTGGACCACCTTCCACAGCGGCTCGCCCGCCAGGTCGCCCAGCTTGCGACCCGTCCATGCCCCGTAGTCGACTTCGGCGAGCCGGTCGTCGACCAGCGGCTCCAGGCACAGGGACTCCGCGAGCGGTTCGACGGTACGAAGGCAGCGCAGCAGCGGAGAGCAGATCACCGCGCGGATCGGCAGGTCGCCGATCCGGTCGATCAGGCCGGCTGCCTGCTCACGGCCCCTGTCGTCGAGATCGACACCTTCGGACCGGCCCGCGAGGACGCCCGCGGTGTTCGCGGCGGACCGGCCGTGCCGCAGCAACATCACGGTCATGCCGCTGCATCCGCAGGCGGGACGACGTCCGGGAGCCGAGTCATCGACGCAGCCGCAGTCACGGAGCCGACGGTACCTGGTGCGAAGGGCCGCCGACCGACCTGACTAGCGTGTGACGGGCGCTGCGTGCGCGACCGAGTCGCGCACCGCCGCGGTCAGGCTGCGCTCGTCGGTGAGGTCGATGTCGACCAGGCCGCGGACCGCGGTGGCGACCACGTCTTCGGCCTGTGGAACCGGGCCGGCCAGGTACGGCCGGTACACCTCGACGATGAGGGATCGATGCTCGATGCGGAAGGAGAAACTACGTCCGTCTCCGACCTGCCCGTAGCCACTCGCAAAAATCCCCGTCAACATGTCTTCGACCACGAACTGGTCGCCCGTAACATGCCGGTCAACGATGACGGTCATGTCGCGACCATACCTCCGCGGTACGGCCCGGTGTAGCCGACATGGCCGAATTGGATGCGAAACCGTTCCCTAAAATTCGACGGTTCCGTCACCTGAGCCGAGGTAACCCATTGCTGTCGCGACAGAGATCCGCTGAACACGCCGCCCAGAGCTGCAGGTCGGCAAAACTCACGTTGCTGCTGATGGCGCTGCTGCTGTCCGTGCCGGGAGCTGCGTGCTCCTCCAATCCGCTCCAGGCTCCCCCGCCCACGATCGAACCTGGCCGGCCTGCCGCGTCACCGCCGGTGTCGCAGGATCCGGCGGGTTCGGTACGGCCCCTGGCGGGACACGCCGCGGCGGCGGCGTTCGACGGGGCGACCCACATGTTGGTGGTCCTGACACCCGGGGCCGATCCGGCGGCCTCCGCCGGGCTCACCGTGTTCGGCGATCCCCGGGGCGCGCCGCGCGTCGTCACGCTGCCCGGCCCTGCACCGGCGCTGACCGACGACGGCCGCGGCACGGTCTACCTGGCCACCGACGGCGGCTACTTCGTGGTTGAGGTGTCCACCGGCCACAACGCCCGGGTGACCGTCGCCGGCGCCGAGCAGACCCGGTTCACCGCGATCGCTCAACGCGCCGACGGCAAGTTGGTGCTCGGCAGTGCCGACGGCGCCGTCTACATCCTCGCCTCCCCGAATCCGGACCGCGAGGGCACCGCGGCCGTCAGCAGCCGCAGCAAGATCTTCGCCCGCGTGGATGCCATTGTGGCCCAAGGGGACACGACGGTGGTGCTGGACCGGGGACAGACGTCGGTGACGGCGATCGGCGCCGACGGCCGCGCGCAGCAGGCGCTGCGCGCCGGCGAGGGCACGACCACCCTGGCCTCCGACCCGCTGGGCGTAGTGCTGGCCGCCGACACCCGCGGCGGCCAACTGCTGGTGTACAGCGTCGACCCGCTGATCCTGCACCAGGCCTATCCGGTGCGTCAGTCCCCCTACGGTCTGGCCGGATCCCGCACATTGGCCTGGGTATCCCAGACCGCATCCAATAGGGTGGTCGGTTACGATCTGTCCACCGGAATTCCCGTCGAAAAGGTGCATTACCCCGCCGTGCAGCAACCGAACTCGCTGGCCTTTGACGAAGCGTCAGACACCTTGTACGTGGTGTCGGGGTGCGGTGCGGGGGTCCAGGTCATCGAACACGCGGCGGGCGCGCGTTGACCGCGCCGCGCCGGACCGGCTTGCCCGCGGGCTGGGATACCGAGATGTCCGACGAATATGAGTGGGCGCCGCTGCGCCTGCCCCCGGATGTGACCCGGATCAGCGCATCCATCCGGCTGTCGATCGAGGCCGAATATCGCGGCTGGGAGCTGACGCGGGTACGGCTCTACACCGACGGCAGCCGAAGGGTGTTGTTGCGACGCAAGAAAACTCGCGTGGACAGAGCCAACTCCGCCGGGCGTTGGCCCGAACAGCCCGGATTGTGACGGCCCTCGAAAGGCGCGAATCGGCCCGTCGCCTGTACGGTCTGGTGCGCCGGCTGTTGTTCCTCGTTGCGCCCGAACGGATCCACACGCTGGTCTTCGCCGCGCTACGCGGCGCCACGGCCCTCGTCCCGGTGCGACGGGCACTGCACCGGTTGTTGGCGCCGTCGGATCCGGTGCTGGCCGGCACGGTGTTCGGGGTGCGGTTCGCGGGCCCGCTGGGGCTCGCCGCAGGTTTCGACAAGGACGGCACGGGCCTGCACACGTGGGGTGCGCTCGGGTTCGGCTATGCCGAAGTCGGCACCGTCACCGCCCGCCCGCAGCCCGGCAACCCGGCACCCCGCATGTTCCGGCTGCCCGCCGACCGGGCCCTGCTGAACCGGATGGGCTTCAACAACCGCGGCGCGGGCGCGCTCGCGATCCGGCTCGCCCGGAACCGGCCCGATGTGCCGATCGGGGTGAACATCGGCAAAACGAAGACGGCCCCGGCCGCCGAGGCCACAGACGACTACCGCACGAGCGCTCGCCTGGTCGGCCCGCTCGCGTCATACCTGGTGGTCAACGTCAGTTCGCCGAACACCCCCGGGCTGCGCGACCTGCAGGCCGTCGACTCGCTGCGACCGATCCTGGCGGCCGTGCTTGCCGAAGTTTCGGGCCCCCCCGGGCCGCAGACCCCGGTGCTGGTCAAGATCGCACCGGACCTGTCCGATTCCGACGTCGACGACATCGCGGACCTGGCCGCGGAGTTGGGCCTGGCAGGAATCGTCGCCACCAACACCACCGTGTCGCGCGCCGGACTGAGTACCCCCGACGTCGACCGGCTGGGCCCGGGTGGCATCTCCGGACCGCCGGTGGCGCCCCGCGCCACCGAGGTGCTGCGCCGGCTCTACGCACGCGTCGGTGATCGGCTGGTGCTGATCAGCGCCGGGGGCATCGAGACGGCCGACGACGCGTGGGAACGCATCACCGCGGGGGCGTCGCTGCTGCAGGGCTACACCGGTTTCATCTACGGCGGCCCCTTGTGGGCCAAGCATATTCACGACGGCATCGCCCGCCGGCTACACGAAGGAGGGTTCGCCTCACTCGGCGACGCCGTCGGCTCGGCGGCCGGGCCGGGACATGCACCGCCGTGACGCGGGCCCTGCATGCCCCGGCGCCGATGGTTCGCAGGGGGAGCCCGCGTTCGCGATCGGGTGAGCGGGATCGAGTCGCGCTTGAAGTTCAGCGACTCTCGCGCGGGTGGCCGACCATACCGTTCCGGCCGGAGCGCGCATGTCGGGATGACGTGTGGACAGCACGACATCGACCGGTCGCGGTGCGCATGACCTGTCGGCTGCCGCGGCCACCGCAGGGGCGGGCTTTGCGAGCAGCCCGGCGATATACCCTGCCCACTCCAATTTCGTCACTCCGTCGACGCCCACGGCGTGATAGATACCTCGCCGGGCATTCGTCGCCATGGTCATGGCGGTCACCCGCACGACATGCTCCAACGGAATCGGATAGCGTCTCCGGCCGTCGCAGCGAAGCGGTGCACCCTGTCGTATCGCGTTGAACGCTTCGCCAACAAAGTCTCTGCTCCCGAACAACAGCGGGAGACGTATCACCACGTTGTCGCCGTCGCCGAGCAGCAGCTGTTCGGCCTCGGACTTGTGACGGCCATACACCTGCAGAGGCGCCACCTGAGCGTCCTCGAAGTAATTCCCGGGCGCCCCGAAGACGTAGTCGGACGAGTAATAGACGACACGACTCCCGATACCTGCCGCCGCCGCTGCCACCTGGCGTAACCCACGAACGTTGACATCGTAGGAGACCGACGGATTCCGCTCGCACCGATCTGGATCGGACAGAGCCGCAGCGTAAATCACGACGCGTGGTCGGACAGCTTCGATGCATTCGACCACGTCACTGCCGGATCGGACGTCAACCCCGCGGGTGTTCGACGCAGTCGGGTTTCGCGAAGCGCTGCTGATCGACACTCCGTATCCGGGTAGCAGCCGGCTCAATGCTTCCCCGACGCGACCGCCCGCACCGAAGATCAGGACGTCAGTGCGCGAAACAGCCATCGGACCAGGGCTTGGACATCATCGCGACCACTATCGCATTTTTCGTTCTCACATCAGTCCGACATCGCGATTCTGTCCACCCACACGGCCAGGGCATTCGAGCCTGGACCATCGATGTGCTCGCGCGCCGCCAACTTCGCACGGTCAGTCGCCGCACCCACGGCCACACCGTAGCCGGCCATGTGCAGCATCGGCGCATCCGAGTCGCTGTCGCCAAAGGCCACGACGTCGTGCATGCCTACGCCGAGGTCCTGGCACAGCACCCGCATTGCCTGCGCCTTCCCTACGCCCTTGGTCTGAATGTCACAGCAATCGCGCCCGCTGGCCACGGCGTCCAAGCTCGAATATGTTTCCATATCGCGGAGCAATTGTTTGCAGGCCGCTTCCGCACCCCGACACATGACTTTCAACACAGAGATCCCGGCTAGATTCGGCAGCGCATCCGAGGTAAGTCGCTCGTCAGCGGTCAAACCAGTCGCTCGTTCTTCCACGTCCATGAATTCGGCGGGTCCGAACGCCAACCAGCGGAGTCCCTCACACAGGTAAAAGTTCACCGCACCGCCAGCGATGGAAAACCGGCGGAGAACCTCGGTCAATTCCCCGTTTATCACAAAACCCTCGGCGATCAACTGCCGGCCGGACGCACTCCTGGCCAGTGCGCCGTTGTACGCGATCAAGTGCGCGTCCACCCCGATCGCCCGCGCAAGCAACACCAAGGATGCGATCGGCCTGGAGCTGACGAAAACTATCTCAAGCCCTCGCGTCTGCAGTTCTCGGAGGGATGCCGCCGTGGCGGTGGCAACCGGGTTGTCCAAGTCCAACAACGTACCGTCGATATCGAATGCGACGAGTCGCGCGTGGACATCGTGCATATCGCCTACCCCTCGAGTCGCCATTCATCGTGATCGACATCGTTCATACGACTCAACCCGCTGCGATGCGATTCACTCGAGAACGGCAGTTCAATTGACAGTTTCCGCAGCACATCCGCAAGCAGCAAAGCACCCGTCGCATAGATAGCTACCGCCACATTCGGCGACGCCTCTGGGTGGATATGAAACGGCATGTCGGAACAAAAATGCATGGCCTCGTTGAAGTTGATCCTGAGGTCCATTTCTTCGGTATCCGCGCGCAGAACGTCTGCAACGACCTTCTGCATGGAGTTCTTCAATCGCCGATATATCCCGACCAGATGCGGCGATCTGAAGCCGAATTCGACAACTGCCGCATCGGCCTCGAGACGGTGTCTTATCTCGTGGCGGCCCTCATGCAACAAGTCGTAGAGACCGTTGTAGCTGTGCGCCAACTTCCCGATGTCATAGTAGATGTCACAGGCGGGATACCCGCGCGGATCGACCAGCCAAAACTTGTCCGATTCCTGATCGTACAAGATGTTCTCCAAGTGCAGGTCACCGTGAATGTAGGGCGATACCCCGGGCGGCGCCAATTCTGTCGACGCACGACTGCTGCGTTCTAATTCGAGCAACATCGCGGGGATGTTCGGTATTACTCTCCCATTGACCTGCAAGCAACGACTCTCTACCAGCAGAGATAATTCCGCGTCGAGATCGATCGAAACTCCGAGACGATTCCAGACGCGGCTGAAATGGTAGTCCTGCACGTAGGTCGACGGCGGCTCGGCCAGATACGGAAGGTATGCCTGATGGTACTCGTAGTCAAGCACTTGCTTCAGTACAGAAGCCGCTTGATCGGGCGTGATGCGAAGGTTGAGCAGTAAGTCACGGAGGTTTGGCTGGCCGACATAGTCAAGCCCGAGACAGACAGCATCACCTTCCTCGTGGGAAAACAACAATTTCGGGTAGTAAGGGCTGAGCGCGGCCGGAAGACGGGCATAGAAACGCTTCTCATCACTCAACTTCACCGAACCGCGGCCGTCGGCTTGTTTATGAAAATATTTGCGTATGCCCGACTTGGCGAAAGAACCTCCGACGCGAACCGCATCATCGGCGACGAGTTCTTCGACGGTGTAGCGGTGCAAGCCCCTGGTGTCGCTCAATTTGCGCAGTTCAGAATCGAAGGCACACGGGTCGGTCAGTTTATCCTCAGCAAATCGGCGCACTCGAGACGGGCCGCCACGATCTGACCGCTGTCGCTGGGATCCCACACGATGAAATGCGCAGGCAGGCGCACCGACCTCAACGTCAAGAGGCGTACCACCGGAGGTATCAACTCCCGGCCCGAACGGATGACGATCACGTCGTCGTCGGGAGGACAGTTGTCCATCAGCTCACCGAGATCATCGTTGGCGTAGAGCGTGATCACATCGTTCACGCCGTAGCGTTGAAGCTGATACTGGATGGATTCGTGCAGAGCGTCCGGCTCTGCATCGGAATAGGTTCGTTGCGATTCGTCCACGATTATTCCGTGTACGCGTGCGCTGCGGCCGAGCGCTGCCTGGATGAACTCGCTGAGCGGAGCGCCCAAAATCTTCGCCAGCCTGTCGAGCACGGTGACATCGGTCAGGACGCGTTCGCCTCGTTCAACCTCAGACACCCAGCTGACGGCTTTGTCCATCTCGGAGGCCAGCCGCTCACGCGACAAGCCGGCTAAGCGGCGATGTTGGTGGACGAGGTCGGCGACGGTGGATTCAGGCTCAGCCACGATGCCCCATGAGCGGTGATCGCTCGGCCGCACCGTTCGCGGGTCGGAGCCACCGTGGTCTGGGCCTGCGGGCGAAGTTCTCGCTCGGGCAACCGGATAGTGACTGTGCCGACGGTCGTAGGCCCCCAGGCCAGCGCAGTGCAAGGAGGCGCGGTTGCACGCCGGGCAGGGCGCGGGTGGCCGAAACCCGGGCGTCGACACCCGGTGTGTCCAGACCCGGGGGCGGGCGGTCAGACATCTCCAACTCGCTGACGAGTGCGAACATCAATGCCTTTCTGGGCTCATCGCGACGTGGTTGAGGCACCGACAACGTGAATGTCAGCCAGTATCGAGGCTACCGAATCCCCAGCCGAGGGTGCCGCTACAGGGTGTAGGAGTCAAGCGGTGTAGCTTGCCCGAGAGAAGGTGAGCACTGTGGCTGGTGCGATGGTCGATGAGAAGACCGCCGAGGTGGTGCTGATCCTTGGTCCCGGCCGGCAAAAGATGTTGACGATCTTCATCACCGACACCGACACCGACAGCACCGCTGAGACCTTCGCCACACACCACATGCACCGCTGACCGTTCGAGACCGCGATCGCGGCGGCCAAGCAACTCCTGGGCATTGGGCATTGGGCATCGGGCATCGGGCATCGGCCAAGCCCGTAACCGCCTCCAGCACGCGGTCGAACGCACCGTGCCATGCCAGTTTTACGTCCACGTCCGCGTCATTATCTGGTACGCACTGCGCGGCCACCACGCCGGGGACCTCGCCGGACCGGCCGCCAAAATCAACTCTGGAACGCGCACAAGACCGAACCCGCCTTCGAGGACACAATCGCCGAGCTCCGCAGAACGCTTGTCGTAGAACGAATTACGGGCGCTTTCGCGCCGCGACCTGCCCCTCACGGATACCGCGACCACGAACTGGCCTGCGCGGCAGCCGCCGCATACTCTCACTGCGAAACTCATAGAGAATGATGCTCGGCACTACGTCGTGAGATAGCCTGCGGCGCCGCAGGCCGTATTCGTCCTGGGCGACTTCGGTTTCCGGGCCGGACAAGGCGCGGTGCGCTTCCTCGATCGGGCAGGTGATCTTCCCGGTGAACTCCACACCCCAACCGGCAGCGGTAACGTAGTCGGTGATCGACCCAACCGACGGGGTCGCTAGCTCGTTGCAGCATGCGCGCGACAAGGCGTCACCGGTCTTGACCGCATTGATCCGACAGCGCCGCCGCAAGCCCACCAGCGATTCGCCGACCACCAGCGGCTACCGAGCCACGCATGCCCGCCATGCGCACTTGCGACCAGCTCTTGGTGAAAACCGTTTTCTGGCAACTCGTTCGGCAAACCGGACGCGGCGGTGAGGTTAGCCTACCGCAAGCACGCCCGTGGTCTCGTCCGCATTGACCTCGAGGTACGCGTGATGGCCGTCTGGGAACCTACGACCAAAACAGCAACGATCCGACAACTTCATTGAGAAGCTTCTTGTCCAGCGAGGTTGCCGGTGGCGCGTCCTGCGGCCGTGAAGCGTTCTCTGAGGTTACCGAGTTGTTGGCGCAGGACATCGGGAAGTTTGTTGCCACCGATGCAGGCATACCATTCATCAATCAATTCGATTTCGCGTTTCCACTCGGTCGGATCCACCTTCAGTGCAGCAAGGACTGCCGTGTCGTCGTATGCGCGGTCAAGGCCGGTGAGATCGAGATCCTCAAGGTACGGGATGTCGCCGATCGGCGTCCGTAGCGCGTCGAGGCTGCCCTCCACGCGCTGCAGCGCCCATTTGAGGACGCGCGAATTGTCGCCGAATCCCGGCCACAGGAACGAGCCGTCATCGTCGCGGCGGAACCAGTTGACGTAAAAAATCTTCGGCAATAGATCCTGGTTTGCGTTCGCGCCGATGTCGAGCCAGTGCGCAAAGTAGTCGCCGACGTGGTAGCCCAGGAACGGCAGCATCGCCATCGGGTCGCGGCGCACGACTCCGACTGTGCCGGTGGCGGCGGCGGTGGTTTCCGAGGACAGGGTGGAGGCCAGGAACACCCCGTGCTGCCAGTCAAATGCCTGGGTAACCAGCGGGATGGTACTGGCGCGCCGCCCGCCGAAGAAGATCGCCGAGATGGGCACGCCGGCTGGGTCGTTCCATTCGTCGGCGACAGTGGGGCATTGCGCGATGGGCGTACAATAGCGCGAGTTAGGATGCGCCGCAGGCTCTTCCGACTGCGGCGTCCAATCGCGGCGCTTCCAGTCGATAAGATGCGCGGGCGGGTCGGCGGTCATGCCTTCCCACCAGACATCTCCGTCGTCGGTGAGGGCAACGTTGGTGAAGATGGAGTTGCCGCGCTCGATCGTCGCCATCGCGTGGGGGTTGGTGTGAGCGCCGGTACCGGGGGCGACGCCGAAGAAGCCGGCCTCGGGGTTGACCGCGTAGAGGCGGCCGTCCTCACCGAATCGCATCCACGCGATGTCGTCGCCGATGGTCTCGGCCTTCCACCCCTCAAGCGTCGGGGAGAGCATGGCCAGGTTGGTTTTGCCGCACGAGGAAGGGAAGGCGGCGGCGATGTAGTACACCCGCCCCTCGGGGGAGGTCAGTTTGAGGATCAGCATGTGCTCGGCGAGCCAGCCTTCGTCGTGGGCCATCTTGGAGGCGATGCGCAGCGCGTAGCACTTCTTACCCAGCAAGGCGTTGCCGCCGTATCCGGAGCCATAGCTCCAGATCGTGCGTTCCTCGGGGAAATGACTGATGTATTTGGTGTGGTCACACGGCCACGCCACGTCGTCCTGACCGGGGTGCAGGGGTGCGCCGACCGAGTGCAGGCATCGGACGAACTCAGCGCCGGTGTCAAGCTTGTGCCACACCGGTGTTCCCGAGCGGGTCATGATCTGCATGGAGACTGCGACGTATTCGGAGTCGGTGATCTGCACACCAAGCTTGGGTTCGGCGGCATCCAGCGGCCCCATGCAAAACGCGATCACGTACATGGTGCGCCCGGCCATCGCCCCGCGATACTCCTCGGTCATCACCGTTTTCATGTCGACGGGATCCATCCAGTTATTGGTGGGCCCGGCATCGGAGGAATGCTGAGAGCAGATGAAGGTGCGGTCCTCCACGCGAGCGACATCCTCGGGGTCTGACGCGCACCAGAAGGAGTTGGGCTTTTTCGACAGCGCGACGAAGGTTCCTTTGTCCACGAGAAGTGTTGTCAGCCTGTGCCATTCGGCCTGAGAGCCATCGCACCACACGACCGCGTCGGGGCTGGTCAGATCGGCCACGCTGTTAACCCAGTCCACGATCGCGGTCGCGGTGGTCGGCGCAGTGTCGAGGCCGGTGATGGCGACGGTGCTCATGATGATTCTCCTCCGGAATGTTGGTGCAGGGTGACTGGCTGCTGCGGTGTGGCGTCGCCGTGGCGCGGCGTGGCGCGAGATGCGGCGAAGCGATGCTCGCCCAGGGCCCGGACCACCTCTGCGTTCACCGTGGGTACCAGCAGCGGTTCGGTGAGCGCAGGCACGATCTGGTCGGGCGGGCTGCCGGCGAGGTCGATCGACAGGTCTTCGTGCGCCATGACGGCGCGCAGCGGATTACCCTCCGCGTCGCGCCGGTTGCAGGTCGTCAGCATTCCGGTACCCGCCTTGAGCGGCAGCGGCCGAATTCGCGGCGCGACCTCTGGGTTGACCCGCGACGACAATCGTGCGATCCGCGCGGCCACGGTGTCGGTGCCTGCCTTTCCGTCACCCGTTCAGCCCGCCCGCTCGGCCACCAGTGATCCAGGGAGGTCTTCAAGGGTTTCGGCCTGACCCGCGACCACCCTGCTGAGGATCGACCGGGCGACGCTCAACAGCTCGGCCACCTGGGGTGAGGTCAGCTCGTAGCACACCGACAGCCCCTCCCGGCGAGCGGTGACCAGACCGGCGCGACGCAGGATGGACAGCTGCTGTGACAGGTTGGCCGGCTCGATGCCGACCTCAGGCAACATCTCGGATACCGCGTGTTCGCGGGCGCTCAGCAGCTCGAGGATCCGGATGCGGGCCGGATGGCCCAGTGTCTTAAAAAAGTCCGCCTTCATCCGGTACAGCGGCTGGTGTGCGTCCGTCACGATGCCCCTCCCAACCCAACAACATATTTGTTAATTGCGAACTTTAGCAAAGTGATGCAATAGAGGGAAGGGCGCCGGTGCGCGCTCACAGGTCGTTGCCGGCGTAGGACAGATTGAAGCTCTTGTTGGTCAGCGGGAAGTCGGGGACGATCGTGTCGGCCATGGCGACCGGCAGCGCGGGCCAGTTGAACCAGGACGGGTCGACGATCTTGGCGCGGGTAATGCGCGAATCGGCGTCGATCTCGACGCGGTGCACGATGGTGCCGCGCCAGCCTTCCGTGATGCCGACTCCGCTGCGCGGGCTCCCCAGCACTGGCATGGGTGTCCTGTATTCGATGGGGCCACCGTGTGATTCGACCAGGTAGCCGGCCAATACGGCGGAGGCCGCGAATTCGTCGCGCCGGACCGCGTAACGCGCCAGGACATCGCCGGCCGACTGGCTGATCTCGGTGATGGGCAGCGTGGTACTGGGATGCTCGAGCCGGGCGTCGGTGCGGATACCGCTGGCGCGTGCGACATAGCCCAGGCAGCCCATGGCGCGGGCGTCGTCGACGGCGAGCACGGCGGTGCCGGCGAAGCGGTCGTAGACGACGCTGTTACCCAGCGTCAGCTCGGCGACCTCGGCGAGGTCGGCGGCGAGGCGGAGCAGCTGCCCGGGATCGGGCAGCTGGTGCAAGGTCACCCCGCCCGGGCGGATGGCCCCGCGCAGCAGCCGGTGCCCGCTGACGGCGGCGTTGATGCGAAGTAGTTGTTCGCGGATGCGTTGTGCGTGCCCGTTGGCCAGCGCGAATCCGACGTCGTTGGCGAGCGCACCGAGATCGGCGGCGTGATTGTAGAGCCGTTCCAGTTCCACGATCAGGGCCCGCAGCCGGTGGGCGTGGTCGGGCAACGCTATCCCGAGGGCGTCTTCGACGGCGAGGCTGTGCGCGAGGGCGTGCGCTGCAGAAGTGTCGCCACTGACCCGTTCGGCGAGGTCCCCCGCATCACCGGCGATGCGGCCGTGGAAGAGTTGCTCAAGGCCGCGGTGCACGAACCACAACCGCGCTTTCAGCCGCAGCACGGTTTCGCCGACGACAGAGAACCGGAAGTGACCGGGCTCAATAATCCCGGCGTGCACCGGGCCGACCGGTATCTCATAGACCCCGGCGCCGTTGACCGTGAGGAACGGGAAGTGGCCGCTCGACGCGAACTGCGGCGCCGGGCCTGCGTCGACACGCATCGGGTACCAATCTTCGGGCCAGTGCGCGTGTCGAACCAGCCGGCGGGGGCGGGGATGCCCCTTCGGCCGAATGCCGTACAAGTCGAGCATTTCGCGTTCGAAGCGGCCCGCCGGGAAAGACAGATACGCCAGCGACTGCACCGACGGACTGTCAACGGGGACGACGCATTCGAGCTCGACACGGCGGTCGGGCCAGCCGGCGAGGAACAGGTAGATGACCCGCAGCCGGTCGCCGTCGTCGTGGGCGGCAACCAGCGCCAGCCGGAAACCGCTCGCCAGGAGTTCTTCGGCCTTGTCGGTCAGCCCGTCGTCGGACACCCGGTACCGCAACCACGTCGGGCTCACCGAACTACTCCCAGGTGACTGGCCGCGGTCATGAACAGCTGAGCCAGCGGCCCGGCGGTGACACCCAGCACGCACGAGGCGGCGACGCCGACGAGCAGGGCCCCCGCGACGGAGGCAGGCACGGGGATGGGGGGCGCGGCGCCATCGGCCGCAGCGCCGAGCAGCATGCGGCCCGCATTGCGCACCAGCGCGGCGAAGGCGATGGCGATCAGCAGCATCGCGACGCCGAGGACCCACGCCAGCCGGGCATCGGCCAGCGAGCGGGCGATGGCCAGCTCGCTGGCGAACATGGCGAACGGCGGCAGGCCGAGCAAGACGATCAGCCCGACGGCGAACGACCCACCGATCAGCCGCGAGCGTTGCACCACCGCGGTGATATCGGCGATGGCGGTGGAGCCGTGTGCAGCCTGCAGTTGTCCGCTGGCGAGGAACAACACCGTCTTGCCGATACCGTGGGCCAGGACGTGCAGCAGCAGAGCGGCGATCGCCACTGCGGTCCCGGCGGCCGCAGCGATCGCGATCAACCCCATGTTTTCCATCGACGAGTACGCCAGCATTCGCTTGACATCACCTGTCACGGTCAGCATCAGCGCAGCGATCACCAATGTGGCCAGCCCGGCCGTGAGTAAACCTTCGCGCAAGAACGCCGGACCGGCGGCGGCGTCGACGATCGGTTTGATCCGCAGCAGCACCGAAATCGCGACCGAGAGCAACACCCCGCTCATCAACGCCGACACCGGGGCCGGTGCCTGGCTGTGCGCATCGGCCAGCCAGGTGTGAAATGGCGCCAGACCGACCTTGGCGCCGTAGCCGATCAGTAGCAGACCGCCGGCGAGTCGGGTGACCGCCGGATCCAGGGTGTGTGCCCGCGCGGTCAGGGTGTCGAGGTTCAGTGCGGCAGTGACCGGCGCGCCGGCGTGACGGGCGGCGAAGTACAGCAGCACGGTACCGAGGAAGGCGATCGCGATACCGACCGAGCAAATGATGACGTATTTCCAGGTCGCTTCCAGTGCGGTGCGGGTGCGGCGGTGCCCGACCAAAAAGGCGGTGACAACGGTGGTGGCCTCGACGGCCACCCAGATCACGCCGATGTTGTTGGCGCACACCGCAACGACCATCGCAGCGAGGAAGGCGGGCGTGAGCGCCCCGTACAGGCGGGCCCCGTCGGCGTCGGTGTGGCCGTGGGCGCGTTCGGCGTCGATGTAACCGATGCTGGCCCAGGTGGCCAGGGTGCCGACAACTCCGATGACGATCAGCATGGTGACTGACAAAGCGTCCACGCGCAGCAGGCCACCGAGCGCCAGATTTTGACGCGACCCGACACCGAAGCCGAGCATCGCACCGCAGCCCAGAACCGTGGCCGCCGAGAGAACTGTCAACGATGCGGTGAGGCGGCGCCAACCGAGCGCCACCGCGGCGCCCGAGGCAGCCAGCGGTGCGAGTATCGCGGCCAATAGCAGGCTTGTCATCAGTCGCGCAGCTCCCGTAGTTGGTCGAGGTCGGCGCCGCCGAAGGTGCGGCGCAGGCGGCCGGTAAGCACTCCGATGACGATCACGGCGAACAGCACGTCCAGTGAGGCGCCGAGTTCCACGATCAGCGGCACACCGGCGGTCAGCAGGAACGCGGTCGCAGCGATCCCGTTGTCCAGCATCAGAAATCCTGCGGCCTGAGACAAGGCGTGCACCCGGGTCGTCATCACGAACAGGGCGATCAGAATCACGCCGAACGCGGCCGGGACCGCATTGGTCGTGGCGCTCGGTTCCAGGTTGGCCATCGGCCGGGTGACCGCGAACGCGACAACGGTCAGCGCCGCGGCGATCAGCAAGGAGGTCGCCGTGTTGATCAAGGGGGTCGCCTCGCGGTGGTCGCGTTGCTCGGCGCCCACTGCGCGGGCCAGCAGCCACGGCAAAACCAAGGCGCGCAACAGTAGTACCGCAACGCCCACGGCGATCAGCGCCGGGTCGTTGTCATGCGCTCCCCGCACGATGGGAATGGTGGCCAGCGCAACACCTTGCCAGGCCAGTAGGCGCCCGATGGCGCGCACGTCGCGGCGCCACACGATCAAGACCGCCGCTAACAGGAGACCACCCGCGGCGAAATCGGTCATGATCGCGAAGTTCATTGCTGCCTCTCTAGCCCTGGGTGGTGAAGAAGTCGGCCGCCGTCACCGCGAGCAGGGCAAGCAGAAAAGAACCGGACAGCAGCTCGGGCACCCTGAACAGGCGCAGCTTGGCGATGAATACTTCGGCGGCCGCGAGCAGCACCGCCAGCACAGCGATTTTGACCGCGATCGCCGCGAGGCCGATCACGACGTCGAGCGGGCGCGGGTGCCCGCCGGCGATTCCCCACGGCAAGAACAGATTGGCCAGCAGCGCCAGCAATACGGTGAGCCGCATCCCGGAGGCCCATTCGACCAGCGCCAACTTCGGGCCCGCGTACTCGAGAACCATCGCCTCGTGCACCATCGTCAATTCCAGGTGCGTGGCCGGGTTGTCGACCGGCAGCCGCCCGGTCTCGGCGATGATCACGATCACCAGCGCGACGAACGCCAGCACTCCGGTCAGTGACGCCACCTGTCCGGGATGGCTGAGGGTGTTGGCTACCAGGGCACCGAGATTCGCCGATCCGGCGGGAATGGAAAGCGCGAACACGGCGAGCAGAATCGTCGGTTCCACCAGTGCGGCGATGGTGATCTCGCGGCTGGCGCCCATGCCGCCGAACGACGTGCCGGTGTCGATGCCCGCGAGAGTCAAGGCGACGGTGCCGACGAACAGCAGACCGACGACGGCGAACAGGTCGGCGGCAGCATCCAGCGGGGACCCGATCGCGACGATCGGTGCGATCGCGGCGATGAGCAGCGTCGTCCCGGCGACGATCGCCGGCGCAGCAGCGAATACCACCGTGGTGCCCTGCGGGGTGATTTGCTGTTTGCCCAACTGTTTGCGCAGATCCCGCCAGGGCTGCAGCACCCCACCGCCGGCACGCCCCTCCAGCCGCGCCCGCACCTGCCGCATGACGCCGATCACCACCGGCGTGCCGAACATGACCGCACCGATCTGGGCGGCGCCCGCGACGTAGGAAAAGACGTTCATCGGGCGATCACCAGCACCACCAGCACACCGAGCATGCCGTAGGCCAGGTAGAGGTGGACGCTGCCGGTGTGTGCCCGCCGGACCAACTCGGCGGCCGCGGCCACCGCCCCGATGATCGGGTTGTAGAACCGCTCCTCGATCGCATCGGCGATCCGGGCCCGATAGGTGACGGCCTCCGCCAGGTACCGCGACTCGGTCAGATGGGTGATCTCGATGTCGGTGTCGGGGCGCAGCACGTCGTCGAACACCCGCTGCAGGGGCTCCGCGAACGATGTGGCGGTGTATTGCATCCGTGGACTGAGTTCTTCTGCACCACAGGCCCACAACGGCAGCGTCACCGAAGCGGGACGCCGCCGCGAGCGCCAACTCGCCGCGCCAACCGCGGCCAGCACAGCGGCAGTCAACGCCGCGGCGATCCCGCCCGGCGCGATCGACCCGTGCACGCCCGGCAGCCGCAGCACGGCGCCGAAGTCGGTGAACGCAACGTCGTGGGAAGCGCACAGCCCAGTAAGCACGCGCCGCAATGTGGACCCGACAACCAACGGCGCCACGGCCACCACGACGCATACGGTTGCGGCGAGCGCCATTCCGGCGAGCATGCTGAGGGGCGCCTCACCCGCGTCGGCAGCGGGCTGCGAGCGTGGGCGGGCCAAAAAGCCGATGCCGAATGCTTTCACCATCGCCGCCACCCCGAGCCCGGTCGTGAGCGCGACCGCCCCGACCGCCAGGGGCGCCGCCAACGCCAGGGCCGTGTGGTGCTGCGGCGCGGCGTGAATCAAGGACTGGACCAGCAGCCACTCGCTGACAAAACCGGCGCCCAGCGGTAATCCGGATGCACCCAGGGCGGCAACACCGAACAGGACCGTCGTCGCAGGCATCCGCCGGGCCAGGCCGCCGAGCCGGTCCAGGTCGCGCAGCCCGGTTGCGGCCAGCACCGATCCGGCCGCGAGAAACCCCAAACATTTGAACGCCGCGTGCCCAACCAGGTGCAGCATCGCCGCGGCGATCGCGATCGTGGCCGCCGAGTGCGCGCCCGAATCCGCGAACAGCGTCGCTGCACCCAAGGCGAGGGTGATCAGGCCCATGTTTTCGGTCGTCGAATAGGCAAGTAGCCGTTTGAGATCGGTCGCTACCGAGGCCTGCAACACCCCATAGAGCGCGGATAGGGCGCCGACGACCAACAGGGTCAGTCCCCACCAGCGCGGACCCGGGCCCAACAACTGAAGATCGAAGCGCACGATGCCGTATACCCCCAGGTTGACCATCGCCGCACTCATCAGCGCCGACACCGGGCTGGGGGCCTCGGGATGGGCCCGCGGTAGCCACGCATGCAGCGGCAACAGACCCGCCTTGGACCCGAACCCGGCCACCGTCAGGACGAACACAGCGGTCCGTGCACCCTCGCTCACCCGCGTCAGGTCCGCGAACCGGTCGGCGCCGCCCGATGCCGACAACACCATCAGCCCTACCAGGACGGCGACGAACCCGAGCTGGGTCATCACCGCGTAGAACAGACCCGCCGAACGGACCTCCGGCCGGGTGTGTTCAGCCAGCACGAGCAGCAGCGAAGCGGTCGCCATCAACTCCCATGCCAAGAGAAAGGTGCTAATCGAGCCGGCGGCCGGCACGAGCAGCATCGCCGCGACGAACAGCGGCACCACCGCCAGCGGGACCCGGCTCGCAAGGTGGTGGTAGCCGATCAGGTAAACGCCCACCGCGACCGCGACCGCTCCTGTCACCGCCATGAAAAACCCGCCCGTTGGGTCGAGGTCCAACCACACCCCCGAAAGCGGAAGCAGCCAGCCGATGTGTACCGGCCGCGTCGACCCGAAAACCCCCAGCAGACCCAGCCACACCCCCAACCCGCCGACACAGCTCGTCAGGACTCCCGACAACGCGCGCCGGAAGCCGTCCCCGGCCAACAACTTCGGCGCGGCCGCCATGGCCGGCGGGGCCGGCGTCAACGTCACGGTCATCTGCCGGTCACCGATCGCAGGGCTGCGACGATGTCGCTCGGAGTCGGCGGACACCCCGGGATCTCGACGTCGACGGGCACTACCTCACCCACCGCACCGACGACGCCGTAGGCATCTCTGAACACCCCCCGGTTGAGGGCACAGTCCCCGCATGCGATCACCACCCGCGGCCGCGGAGTCGCTGCCACGGTGTTTTGCAGCGGCTCGGCCATGTTGCGCGTCACCACACCGGTCACCAGCAGCGCATCGGCGTGCCGCGGGGAAGCCACCAGCCGCGCGCCGAACCGCTCCGCGTCGTAAACCGGGCCGAAGGCGCCCGAGATCTCCACCTCGCACCCATTGCAGGACCCGGCATCGACGTGGCGGATCTGCAACGAACCCTTCACGCCAGCAGGCGATTCCGTCACCACAGCCGGTGTCGGCCCAGCAGGCTCCACGACGCGGCCAACCCGCATGATCTTACCGATCCATCCCATTCGGGCCACCCCGCTACCGGACGTCCGACAGGCCGTCGGCGCGCAAGTCCTCCAGCACCGCAACCCGGTCGCTCAGCATCCCGGTCAACACTTTGCGCGCGACCGCGAGTAGTTCGGCGATATCGCGCGAGGCGATCGAGTAGATCACCGTGTTGCCGTCCTTGCGCGCATCGACCACCCCGGCCCGCCGCAACACCCCCAGCTGCTGAGACAGGTTGGATGACTCCAATCCCACCTCGGGAAACAATTCGCCCACCGAACGGTCCTCCACCGCGAGCAGCTCCAGAATCCTGATGCGTGCCGGATGCCCGAGCGTCTTGAACAACTCACCCTTGAGCTTGTACAGCGGCTCCGACATCACCGGTCTCCTGAAGACTTCCGATTTCTTATCTTCGATTGATTGAAGAACTTATCAGATAGCCGACAGTCGGGATCAGGGGTGCCTGCGTCGGCCACCAGCGCATCGCTGGTCGGCGGCCGTACCGGGGCGGCGACGACGGATCTGCGGCGACGCCCGTGACTCGCGGGATGTCGAAGTCGTTCTCGTTTTACGTCGGCTACATCCGCAACAGCCCTGCTCCTTCGAATGCCCAGGCCACATCGGCGTCGCGTGCGGCATCGAGGCGATGAGCCAGGTCCCCCTCGGCGCCAACGTAGGTACCGAGGCGGGACCGCGTCACCCGCCGACCTGGAACATCGACATGCCCAACCAGTTCGAGGCAGCCGAGCGCATCGCCGAGCGGCGCGGCCTGACGCGCGAAGACATCGAGGTGCTCGGAGTGCGCTCCCAAGCCCTGGCCAAGCAGGCCTGGGCGCAGGGCCGCTTCGACCGCGAGGTCCTCCCACTGAAAGCCCCAGTCGTCGACGCGGAGGGCAACAAGACCGGCGAAACGCACATCGTTTCTCGTGACCAGGGCCTACGCGACACCACCGAAGAGTCCCTGGCCAAGCTCGAGCCGATCATCGAGGGTGGCATCCACACCGCCGGCACCTCCTCCCAGATCTCCGACGGCGCCGCCGCGGTGTTGTTGATGGACGCCGAGCGCGCCCAGTCACTCGGACTGCGGCCGCGCGCACGGATCGTCGCCCAAGCACTCGTCGGCGCCGAACCTCGGTTCCACCTCGACGGCCCTGCGCAGGCCACCACCCGGGTGCTGCAGAAGGCCGGCATGAAGATCGGCGACCTGGACCTGTTCGAGGTCAACGAGGCCTTCGCGTCGGTAGCGCTGTCGTGGGCGCAGGTACATCAGCCCGACATGGACAAAGTCAACGTCAACGGCGGCGCCATCGCGCTGGTGTCGTTCATCGTCAAGCCGGTTCGTTCCAGCGCGTACCCGGTGGCCGGGATAGGCGCGGTGAGCATCAAGATCGGGTCGGCGCCGCGGGCACTCAGGTGGTGTATCCGGGCGCGGGGCCTGAGCCCGTGTGCCTTCACCGCGGCATGCGACGCCACCAGCGTTGCGCTGGCGCCGTCGCAGATCTGACTGGCCAGCGCCGCCGTCAGACGGCCACCCTCCACGAGGCAGTTCAGGCTCGCCATCTTCTCCAGGCTGGTCTCGCGCGGGAACTCATCCAGCACGAAGCCACCGACCGGCACGATCTCGTCGTCGAAGCGGCCATCGTCGATCGCGGCGCGGGCGCGCTGGTGACTTTGCAGGGCCCAGCGCTGCATCTCTTCGCGGCCGATGTCCCACTTCTCAGCAATCAGTTCGGCAGCGCGGAACTGCGAAATCTCCTCGTCGCTGTAACGGCGCTCCCAGCCGACCGAACCCTCGAACGGGGTCTGGAACCCGAATTGCTGGCCGACGGCCATCGCGGCGGCGATCGGGATCATGCTCATGTTCTGCACACCACCGGCAACCATCAGCTCGGCGGTGCCACTCATCACCGCTTACGCGGCGAAGTGCAGCGCCTGCTGGCTCGAGCCGCACCGGCGATCGACGGTGACACCAGGGACGTGCTCGGGGAAACCGGCGGCGAGCCATGCCGTGCGCGCAATATTGCCCGCCTGCGGTCCGATCGCCTCGACGCAGCCGAAGACCACGTCGTCGATCGCTGCCGGATCGACGTGATTGCGCTCCAGCAGATGGGTGATCACCAGGGCACCGAGATCGGCGGGATGCACCCGGCACAACGCGCCGCCCTTCTTGCCGACCGCGGTGCGAACGGCGTCCACGATGTATGCCTCACACATCCAAATCCTTCCCGGCGGGCCCAAGCTTTCCAAACCGCGCCCAACAGAATCGAATTCATCGGTGGCCCCTGAAGCGGAATCGCCCGCACCCTAACCAAGCAAGTGCTTGGTCGACGCTAGCACGTGCGGAACCTCGAGCAAACTGTGAGCAACGTCGCGGTTGCCCGCCTATGCGAACCCGGTATCTTTTAGATTGCTAATATTCGAAACTGATTGAATAGCGCCGCGGCCCGATCGGCCAAGACCTCGACCGGCAGTGGCGCATCGCAGCCAGGAGTCCGATGAGTAACGACCCGCGGCGTCGTCGACCGACCGCCCTGCAATACCTCGCGTACTGCTACGGAGCGGTCCTGCCCGCCTCGATGCACGACTGGGTGCGCAACGACCTGACCGGCAAAGGCGCCGCACGGCGGACCATGATCCGGGCCGTCATTCCTGCCTTTCTGGTACTCGCCCCGTTCTGGCTGATCCCGACAACGCTGTACGTCCACGCCAGCATGACCCTGCCGATTTTCCTTCCGTTTATCTTGTTCACGCATGCGCTCAACAAGGTGTGGCGCCGCCACCGACTGGCCCAGCATGGTTTCGATCCCGACATCGTCGACGACTACATACGTAAGCGCGACGCCCACGTCCACCGCGCCTACATCGAGCGCTACGGCCCCCGGCCATAGCCAGCCAGAACCCGACCGCGCACCGACCTGAGTAGGGCGCAACGCTGCTCAGCCGGAACGAAAGTAGTGACCAGCCGTGTTCGGTGATGACGAATCAGCAGTGGGTTGATCCGGCAAAACTGATGTCCTTCGTTCACTGACATATCCCCCACCTACCTCGTTGGCAAAGGCCAACACCTCTGCGAAGGAGAAGTTCATGGCCGAAGCGGTCATCGTCGAAGCGGTGCGATCACCGATCGGTAAGCGCAACGGCGGTCTATCCGGTGTACACCCCGCCGAACTGTCGGCTCAGATACTCAACGGGTTGGTGCAGCGCGCCGGTGTGGATCCGGTCCTCGTTGACGACGTCATCTGGGGATGTGTGATGCAGGCCGGTGAGCAGGCCCTGGATGTCGCCCGTACCGCGGTGCTCACCGCCGGCTGGCCCGACACCGTCCCGGGTGTAACCGTGGACCGTCAGTGCGGGTCGAGCCAGCAGTCGGTGCACTTTGCCGCCGCCGGCGTGGTGGCCGGCCACTACGACATCGTCGTTGCCGGCGGTGTCGAGTCGATGTCGCGAACCCCGATGGGCTCGTCGCTGGCCAATGGTGGGCACCCCTACCCGGAGGCATTCCGTGCCCGCTACACCCAGACCCCCAACCAGGGCCTCGGCGCGGAGATGGTCGCACAGCGGTGGGGCTTCGACCGCACCTCACTGGACCAGTTTTCCCTGGACTCTCACGAAAAGGCCTCCACAGCACAGGATTCCGGTGCCTTCGATGACGAGATCGTGACGATCAAGGACCAGGACGGAAACCCGGTGAGCACCGACGAGGGTATCCGCCGTGGCACCACGCTGGAGAAGATGGCTCAGCTCAAGGCCGCGTTCACCGAGGAAGGTGTGATCCACGCCGGTAACTCGAGTCAGATTTGCGATGGCTCGGCCGCGCTGCTGTTCATGTCGGCCGAGAGGGCAAAAGCCCTGGGGCTCAAACCACTTGCGCGCGTGCACACCGCGGTGCTGGCCGCTGCCGACCCGGTGATCATGCTCAGCGCACCCATCCCGGCGACCCAGAAGGCACTGCAGCGGTCCGGTCTGGGCGTCGACGATATCGGCGTGTTCGAGGTCAACGAAGCGTTCGCTCCGGTGCCGATGGCCTGGCTGAAAGACATCGGCGCCGACGAGAAGCGTCTCAACCCTAATGGTGGCGCCATCGCGCTGGGCCACCCTCTCGGTGGGTCGGGGGCGCGCATCATGACCACGATGCTGTATCACATGCGGGACAAAGGGATTCGGTTCGGCCTACAGACCATGTGCGAGGGTGGCGGTCAGGCCAACGCGACCATCGTGGAGCTGCTGTAGCGCGACGCAGAGTGCCCTCGGTGTCCGCCAGCCGCGCTGGGCAGCAGCGCTCGGGCTATGTCGCGATCATAATCACAAGCCAGCCCGAGGTCGACGTCACCGGCCGGGTTCACGCGTATCGCGGCCGCCGGCTGCGCAACCGTCGCATCCCAGACGTCAGTCCCTCACTGCGCACACTCCCCTGAGTCGCGGCAAACGCAGGACGAACAACTCGCCAACCGCAACGCCGTCGACTCCGGTGCCTACCCGCGGGCGTATCAGGCTTCGCAAGTAGGTTCGATTCCAGTCGGGCCCGCCGAGAAGTCGAGGCAAGAAGCCCGGCGCCGCCCTACCGCTGCTCGTAGGTGCCGTAGATGTAGGCGCGCGCGATCGCGTGCTGGAAGAGGTTGAACCCCAGGAAGGCCGGGCTGGCGTCCTCGGTGAGGTCCAGCTTGTCGACGTCGACGGCGTGCACCGCGACGTAGTACCGGTGCACGCCGTGGCCGGCAGGCGGCGCGGCGCCGATGTAGCGGCGCATGCCGGCGTCGTTGACGAGGGTCACCGCGCCTCCCGGTAGCTCAGCGCCGTTGCCGGCGTCCGAGGGCAACTCGGTGACGTCAGCCGGCAGGTTGGCCACCGCCCAGTGCCAGAATCCCGACAGCGTCGGGGCGTCGGGGTCGTAGACGGTGACTGCGAAGCTGCGGGTCTGCGCCGGGAATCCCGACCAGCTCAGCTGCGGGCTGACGTCCTCGCCGCCCGCACCCATGATTCCGCTGATCTGTGGTGTGGCCAGCGACTCGCCATCGGTGATCGAGTTGGACGTCAGGGTGAATGTGGGCAGCGTGGGCAGCGCGTCGTACGGGTCGGGCGAGCTCATGAAGGATCCTTTCGTGGCGTGATGTTGCTCGGTCAGCAATCGGTCAGGAAGCGCCCCAGCACCTCGGTGCCGAACCGCAGCGACTCGACGGGTACCCGCTCGTCCACGCCGTGGAACAAAGCGGCGAAATCAAGATCGGGCGGCAACCGCAGCGGACTGAACCCGAAGCACCGAATGCCCAGGCGCGCAAAGGCTTTCGCGTCAGTCCCGCCGGAAAGCATGTACGGCACCGTCCGGCCGTCCGGGTCGAGCGCCAACACCGCGGCGTTCATCGCGTCGACCAGGTCACCGTCGAAGGTGGTCTCATAGGACGGCAGGTCCCTGATCCATTCCCGCGTCACATCCGGGCCGATCAGCTCGTCGACCTCGACCTCGAACGCCTCTTTGCGGCCCGGCAGGATGCGGCAGTCCACCACCGCCTCCGCGGTCGCGGGGATGACGTTGGCCTTGTAGCCGGCCCTGAGCATGGTCGGGTTAGCGGTGTCGCGCAGCACCGCGTTCAGCATGCGGGCCATCGGGCCCAGCTTCTCGATCGTCCCCTCCAAATCGGGGGACTCAATGTCGAACGCGATGCCGGTCTCCTCCCCCACGGCGGCCAGGAACTGAGCGACCGCGTCGGTCATCACCAGCGGGAACCGGTGGCGGCCCAATCGGGCCACCGCCTCGGCGACGGCGGTGACCGCGTTCTGCTGGTGCACCATGGAGCCGTGCCCCGCCGGGCCCCGGGCGGTCAGCCTCATCCACGACAGACCCTTCTCGGCCGTCTCGACGAGGTAGAGCCGACGTTCGCCGCCGTCGCGGCGCGGCACGGTCAGCGAGAAGCCGCCCACCTCGCCGACGGCCTCGGTGACGCCGTCGAACAGGTCGGGCCGGTGCTCGACCAGCCAGTGCGCGCCGTAGCGACCGCCGTGCTCCTCGTCGGCGACGAAGGCGAACACCAGATCACGCGGTGGCACGACGCCCGCCCGCTTCAACTGCCGGGCCACCACGATCATCATCCCGACCATGTCTTTCATGTCGACCGCGCCGCGGCCCCAGACGTAGCCGCCCTCGACGGCGCCGGAAAACGGGTGCACGCTCCATTCGGACGGCTCGGCGGGCACCACGTCGAGATGCCCGTGGATCAGCAGCGCTCCGCGCCCGTTGTCGGCGCCCTCGAGGCGGGCGAACACGTTGCC
>NZ_JBYCLC010000200.1:0-2338 GCF_057473685.1 Mycobacterium sp. TH-M116
CGTCGTTGAACGAGAACTCCTCGGACGGGTCGCCCAGGGCGTGGAAACCCACCATCAGCGAACGCGGGAAAGGCCAGGGCTGGCTGCCGAGGTAACGCACGTCGCGGACGGTCAGGCCGACCTCCTCGCGGATCTCGCGCGCGACGCACACCTCGAAGGATTCGCCGGCTTCGACGAATCCGGCCAGCAGCGAGAACATCCGTTCCGGCCATGCGCCTTGGCGGGCCAGCACCGCGCGGTCGCCGCCGTCGTGCACCAGACAGATGATCGCCGGGTCGATACGCGGGAACTCCTCGTGACCGGTGACCGGGTTGATCCGTGACCAGCCCGCCCGGGCAGGTTTCGTCGGGAATCCGTCCACCGCACTGAACCGCGCCCGGTCGTGCCAATTCAGCAGCGCGATGGCCGACGAGACCAGCTGGCTGCTGGTGTCGTCGAAGATCGGGCCGAGGCTGCGCAGGTTCACCACCTCGACTTCCGCACCGGGATCCTCCGGTGCGTGCAGCGCATCCCGGATCGCCCAGACGTGACGGCCACCGTCGATGCGGCCCAGGAACACCGCTTCCGGCGGCGGCTCGTCGCCGAGGGCCGCTGCGGCGCCGAGCACCACCCGGCCTTCGGCGACCAGCACCTGATTGCGCGAGTCCACCCGCACCAGCGCCGCATCAGCCCATCCGGCGGCGGCCGCGTCGCCATCGGTACGCAGCTGTTCGGCGCGGTCGGCGCCGGCCCGCGACAGCAAGGGAACCTCCCGCAGCTGAAACTCCACGCGGCTACTGCCCTGTGCTTCGGATATAGAGCAGCCGGTCGTCGGCCTCGATGGCGTCCGCCTCGGGTGCGCCGATACGAAGCAGACGGCCGTTGCGCACCACACCGAGCACCGTGTCGCGCAGATGGCGCGGCGAACCGCCGATCTCGTTCTGGTCGGCCTCGCGCTCCGCGATGGCCAATCCGACGTCCGGTGTCAGCAGGTCCTCGAACATCTGCACCACGCTGGGCGTGGTGGTGGCGAGGCCGAGCAGCCGACCGGCCGTCTCTGAGGAGACCACCACCGAGTCCGCACCCGATTGCTGCAGCAGATGCTGATACTCGGCCTCCCGGATCGCGGCCACAATCTTGGCTTTGGGCGCGATTTCACGCGCCGTCAACGTCACCAGCACCGCGGTGTCGTCGCGCCCAGTCGCCACGATCACCGAGAACGCGTGCTGCACTCCGGCCAGCCGCAGCACGTCGGACTTGGTGCCGTCGCCGTGAACGGTGACCAGACCGGCGGCCGCGGCGTGTTCGACCGCCGTCCGGTCGGTGTCGACGACGACGATCTCGCCCTGGGCGGCCTCGTCGCTGACCTTGGCGGCGACAGCGGCTCGGCCCTTGGTGCCGTAACCGATCACGACGGTGTGGTTGCGCAATTTGTTCCTCCAACGCTGAATCTTCCACGCCTGCCGGGACCGCTCGGAGAGAACCTCGAGCGTCGTTCCGACCAATACGGCCAGGAAAGCGATCCGCAGCGGCGTGAAGATCACGGTGTGGGTCAGACGCGCCGCTTCGGTGATCGGGGTGATGTCGCCGTAACCCGTCGTGGACAGCGACACCGCCGCGAAGTACAGCGAGTCGACGAACGTCAATTGCTGATTCCGCACATCGCGGTAGCCGCCGCGTTCGAAGTACACGATGGCTGCGGCGACGAAAAGGACCATCACAGCGATGACCACCCCGCGTGTGATCGCGCGGGCGGGGCTGACGGGATCTTCGGGGATGCGTACGACACGGACGAGCTGGTGACCGGGTTGGGTGGTCAGCCTTTGCTTCAGAGCGCTCAGTTGCCGCGATTTACCGTTGCCCACGGCGGTCCATCATCGCCCCAGATCCGGCGCAGTAGACAACCACGAAAGACAACCACGAGACACGCACGCGACCAAATCTAACCGCCCGCGCCCGACGCCGGGGACTCGGCATCACCCGGCGACCGGTCGGCCTTCCGTGGAACCTTCCAGCAACGCGGCCAGCTCGGCGGCCTCGAGCAGTTCGTCCGGTGCGACGGTGGCGCCGGTGCGCACGTAGTAGAAGGCAGCACGCACCGCCGACTCCGGAGCTCCGGTCAGCGCGGCCCACGCCAGGCGGTACACCGCCAACTGGACGGCGGCCTGGCGCATGGCCTCCGCACCCCGCGGGGGTTCACCGGTCTTCCAGTCCACCACGGTGGCGCCGCCGTCAGGGTCGGCGAAGACCGCGTCGATCCGGCCGCGCACCACGGTGTCGGCGATGGGCATCTCGAAGGGCACCTCGACGGCAATCGGTGTGCGGGCCGCCCAAAGCGATCCGGCGAAGGACTCCTGCA
>NZ_JBYCLC010000201.1:0-1890 GCF_057473685.1 Mycobacterium sp. TH-M116
CCAAGACGTGGGCGCGCGCAAGCCCAGCTCGTGTGCTGCATCGACACCCGGTCCGAGGGGCTGCGTCGCCACGTGGAATCCCTGGGGGCATACGACACTTTCGGTTTCGCCGGCTTTTTTGCCGTCGCGATCCGGTTCAGCGACCTCCTCGGCGGAAGGCCCGACGATCTGTGCCCGGTGCTGATCAGCCCGGAGCACGATGTCCGTGAGATCCCGGCACCGTCCGCCGATGCCGCGGCGCGGCGCCTGCGCGACGGCAGCGTCAGGTTGGCTGGTGCGGACGCGGCGTTCCATACCGCCAAGCAGGCCCTGCTCGCCCCGTTCGCCTTGGCCGAGGCCGCGGGCTGGGCCGCCGGCCCGTGGGCAGCGGCCAAAACGCTGAGCCCGAAATTCGCCGGCACCCTGCGCCGACGGCTGCGCGACCGGGTGGCGCCCCCCGCGCCGACCGTGCTGTCGATCAACGACACGACCGAGTTGGGCCGGCGCGCGCTCTACGCCCAGGTGGCCCTCACCACCATGGGGCTGACCGACGGATTCGCCCGCCTGGTCGTTTTGTGCGGTCACGGCAGCCTCACCGAAAACAACCCGTACCAGGCGGCGCTGGACTGCGGAGCATGTGGCGGGCAGGCCGGCGGCCCGAACGCCCGCACCGCCGCGGCGATCCTCAACAACACCGAGGTGCGCGGCGCATTGCGCAATCTGGGCATCGCGATTCCTGACGACACCTGGTTCGTCCCGGCACTGCATGACACCGCGACCGACCGGGTTTCCGTCCTGGATGTGCACCTGGTTCCGGCCGGCCACCGCCACGACGTGCGCAGGCTCAGCACAGATCTCGCAATCGCCGGAGCTGAACTGGCCGCCGAGCGCTGCGCGGGTCTTCCCGGCGGCCCTGCTGCGGCCCGCCCGGCACAAGCCGCACGCCACGTCGTCAACAGATCCCTCGACTGGGCGCAGGTCTTCCCCGAGTGGGGCCTGGCCGGTAACGCGGCGTTCGTCGTGGCTCCGCGCGCTATCACCCGCGGAATCGACCTGCGACGAAGGATTTTCCTGCATTCCTACGAGGCCGAAGTCGACCCCGAGGGGAGCGCACTGGAAACGATTCTGACCGCGCCGATGGTGGTCGCTCAATGGATCAACTGTCAGTACTACTTCTCGACAGTGGCGCCCGAGGTCTTCGGAGCGGGAACCAAGACCATCCACAACGTGGTCGCCGGCGTGGGCGTGCTGGCGGGCTACGGAGGCGACCTGCAACTGGGCCTGCCCCGGCAGTCGATCACCGATGGTCGGTCCTTCGGTCACGAACCCCTGCGTTTGCTGGCCATCGTCCAGGCACCGCTGCAGCGCATCGACATGGTGATCCAGCGAAATCCCCTACTGCAAAACCTGTTCGGCAACGACTGGATTTGCCTGGCTGCCCGCGAGCACGCAGACCAAGGCTGGCAACGCTGGACCCGAGGCGGCTGGCGCAGCTGGGACGTGACCGCTGAAGCCGACCCCAATCACCCCATCGAACAGGAGGTAACCCCATGTCGGTAGACGGACTTACCAAGATGACCAAGATAGAGGTCGTCGTTCCCGGAGAATACGTAACGGCAGTTCGCGAGCAGTTCCGCAGCGCCGGGACAACAGGTTTCACCAGCGTGTCCGGTGTGTCGGGGCTCGGCCACCACGGTTACCACCAGGGCCGGCTGCTTTTCAACCAACAAGCGTCTCTCGAGCTGCTCATCACCGTCGTCCCGGAGGCGAAGTCAGGGCCGCTGATTGCGGGACTGCGTCGCCTACTCGACGACTCGCCCGGGGTCATGTTCGTCACCGACACCTACGTCAGTCGACCCGAGTACTTCAGCTGAAAACCCACCAGGAAAGGAAAATCCATGTCCCAGCACT
>NZ_JBYCLC010000202.1:0-1761 GCF_057473685.1 Mycobacterium sp. TH-M116
ACACTACCGATAGTCGCTGGTAGCTCCTAGCGGCGACGAGGACCGCTGGGAGCTCTCGGCTTATTTTTGTCGTGTATCGCGCGGCGATGTTGCGGTGGATTTGGCCGAATGCGGCGAACTGGGGTGGCCGATCTATGGAGGCGGCGCCGAAGTATCGACTCGTCCGGCGGCAAGCTGGCCGGTTCTGATGTTTTGAGGTATGCCGCGGATGCCCATATCTGTGGCCGGATGGGCATTGAAAGTCGGTCGGACATCGAAGGGAGCGATCGCGATGACGCAGGCCAAACCACGGGTCCTGGTGCTGGGGAGCAGCTTTGCCGGGTTGACCACGGCCCGGTTCATCCGCGAGCATGCCGGTGACGCCGTCGAGATCGTCGTCGTCGACCGCAACCCTTACCTGACCTTTGTGCCGAACATCCAGTTGGAGGTGTTCGCCGATCGCGATCCCCTCGAATCCCTGCTGCTGGACACCCCGAAGATCCACGGTCATGACGGCAACACCTTCTTGAACGCCGAGGTGATCGCGATCGACCCCGATGCCAAAAGCGTGCACATCGTTCCCAGCGACCGTCTGGGCTCAGCCACCGAGGCGCTCGGCTATGACTATCTGGTGATCGCGCTCGGGAACCGCCTGGCCTATGACCAGATCGAAGGCTTCGGGGAGCACGGCGATACGGTCTCCAGCGGCTACTACGGTAACAGGCTGCGTCGGCGGCTCGCCTCCTACAAGGGCGGGCCTATCGCCATCGGCTCGGCCCGGTTCCACCAGGGTCTGCAGGGCAAACCGGACTGGATGCCGGTCGGGGTCGCCGCGTGCGAAGGCCCGCCTTTGGAGCTCGGGCTGGCGATGGCGCACTGGCTCGGCGAACACCATCTGGGCGACGCGCATCGCATCACGCTGTTCACCCCCGCGTCGATGATCGCCGAGGATGCCGGTGAACAGATCGTCACCGCGTTCTTGGAGATGGCGGCCAAACAGGGGTTCGGCTATCTGAACAACACCGACGACGTCGTGCGTCTTACCGCCGACGGGATCGAGTTCCACAACGGTGCGAGCCTGGAAGCCGAGATCAAGATCGTCTTACCCGACTGGGTGCCCCACCCGTTCTTGAAGGACCTGTCGGTCACCGACGAGCGGGGTTTCGTGCTCACCGACCGCAGGATGCGCAATCCCGAGCATCCCGAGTTGTTCGCCGTCGGCGACGCGGCGGCACTTACGGTGCCCAAGCTGGGCGGCCTGGGACACCAGCAGGCGCAGATCGTGGCCCGCCAGATCGCCATCGACGTCGGCGCACTCGCCCCCGGCGACGCCGGACCCGAATACGAGCCCGAGATTCTCTGTTTCGGCGACATCGGCGCGCACCGAGGTTTCTACATCTACTCCAACACCTGGTTCGGCGGGCACACCTCCGTGTTCAAAATGGGTCACGCTCCCTATGCGATGAAGCTGGCGTTCAAAGAGATGTACTTCCGCACCGGAGGCAAGCCGCCGTCGTTCGGGGTGCCGGCCACCCACCTGCTGATGGACCACTTCCCCGGCGAGTAACACACGACGCCCCAACCGGGGCAGGGAGGATTGTCGAATGGATGACATCGATGCGCTCACCATCGGCGCAGGCGGCGGCGGCTACCCCGCGGCTTTCCGGCTCGCGGCGGCTGGGCGTAGCGTCGTGATGGTCGACCCCAAGGGGGTGATGAGCGGAAATTGCCTGGCCGAGGGCTGCGTGCCGTCCAAAGCCGTCCGCGAAATCGCCCACCACC